>CATLGN010000203.1 GCA_949935685.1 uncultured Lachnospiraceae bacterium
ATCTGGCGTTTTATGATCGTTGCCAACAACGCGCCCGATCTGTTTGGGGCGCTGCTGGTTGTAGGGGTCATGGGGCATATTGCGATTCAGGTTATCCTGAATATCGCGGTTGTCACCAATACCATTCCCAATACGGGTATCTCCCTGCCGTTTATCAGTTACGGCGGTTCTTCGGTTATGTTTCTGCTCATTGAAATCGGGCTGGTGCTCAGTGTTTCGCATTCCATTCGCTTTAAGGAAGTGTGAGCGGCGTACAAGATACCGAATCGCGGATTTGACATAAGATAGAATAGGTCTTTTTCATCAAAATCAGAGAAGGTGAATCAGTGGATTCTATTCATATCTGCGGCGGGTATCCGCTCTGTGGCGAAACACGGATACAGGGCTCTAAAAATGCGGTGCTGCCCGTTCTGGCGGCAACCGTCCTTGTAGACGGGATCAGTACGCTTTATAATTGCCCGAAAATAGCCGATGTACAATGTATGATAAAACTGTTGGAAAGCACAGGATGCCATGTGACGTGGAAGGGCGACACGATAGCGGTCGACGCGCGTCATATTTCCTCTACTGCGCTGCCCGGGGAATATGTCACCCGCATGCGTTCTTCCGTGATTTTGATGGGAGCGCTTCTGGGGCGGGAGGGACAGGTAAGTATCAGTTACCCCGGCGGCTGTGTGATCGGAAAACGCCCCATCGACATGCATCTGGAAGCGTTTGCGCGCATGGGCGTGGAGCTGACGGAAGCGGGCGGCGTGCTGACGGCACGGGCGCGGACACTGACGGGCGGCTATATCCCGCTTGCATTTCCGAGTGTGGGTGCGACGGAAAATGTAATTCTGGCGGCGGCGCTGGCCGGCGGGGAAACGGTGATCTGCGGCGGCGCACAGGAACCGGAGATAGCGGCACTATGTGAATTCCTGATTCGGGCGGGTGCGGATATATGCCGCGACGGGATGGGGACGCTTGTGATTCATGGCGCGCCCGGCCTGCATGCCGTTACGTACCGGATACCGCCGGACCGGATTGTGGCAGGCACCTATCTGCTTGGCTGCATGGCGGCAGGCGGGCGGATTTTTCTGCGGGGCGCGGACAGCAGTCAGCTTGGGGCGGCGCTTACGGTAATCCGGCAGATGGGCGGGAACTGCACCTGTTGTCAGGACGGCATCGGGCTTGCGATGGAAGGGCGTCCGGCAGCGGTTGCCTGTCTGAAAACAGCGGTGTATCCGGGGTTTCCAACCGATCTGCAGTCACAGCTTCTGGCTGCGCTTACGGTGGCGAAGGGGGAGAGCATCATTGAAGAAACGGTTTTTGAAAATCGGTTTCGGGTAGTGCCGGAACTGATGAAGATGGGAGCGCAGATCAAAGCGGAAGGAAACCGGGTGCGGATCTGCGGCGTAGAGCAGCTACACGGCGCGGATGTGACTGCGCAGGAACTGCGCGGCGGCGCGGCGCTCTGCATGGCGGCGCTGGCGGCGCACGGCGATTCCCGGATCTGTAACCGACATTTTATTGACAGAGGCTATGCATCGCTGGAAGCAGATATACGAAGCCTTGGAGGCAGGATATGAAAAAACGGACAGTCATAGCGGTCTGCGTATGCGGGACGTTTCTGGTGCTGGGGATACTGGGGGCGCTGGCGCTGCGATATTATAGGGTGACGACCGTATATGTGGAGGGCAATATACATTACAGCAATGAAGAAATCATGGATATGGTCATGAAAGGGGCGCTTGGCGACAATTCCCTTTATCTCGCGCTGAAATATAAAAACAAAGGGGTGGATAACATCCCCTTTGTGCAGACAATGGATGTGACGATTCTTGCCCCTGACACCATTCGGATTACGGTTTATGAGAAAGCGGTCGCGGGATACATAGAATATCTTGACCGGTATATGTATTTTGACAAAGACGGTATTATCGTGGAAACATCCGGGGAGCGGACGACGGGCATTCCGCAGGTGACGGGGCTGCAGTTCGGCTATGTGGTCATGCACGAAAAGCTCCCGGTGGAAAATCCCGAGATTTTTGAAGATATACTGGATATTACGCAGCTATTGAATAAATACGGCGTGCAGGCCGATAAGATCCGGTTTGACAAATCCATGCACAAGACATTGTATTTCGGCGACGCACGGGTCAGCCTGGGGTCAAATGAAAATATCGGGGAAAAGATCATGAAGCTGAAAGGTATTCTGCCGGAACTGGAAGGAAAGAAGGGCATGCTGCGCATGGACAACTATTCTGAGGAAATGCGGAACGTAACGTTTGAGCTGGATTCGGAATAGATGGCGCAATATTAGCATAAAAAAATAAAAAAACTGTTGATTAATTGGCGGAAAAATAATATCATAGTCTATATGTAGTTATTTGGGACTATTAAAGGAGGACTACCTTTGTTAGAAATTAAGACAAACGATGCTGAATCTGCAGCCAAAATTATTGTAGTCGGAGTTGGCGGCGCAGGTAATAACGCTGTAAATAGAATGATTGATGAAAGTATTGATGGTGTTGATTTTATTGGGATCAATACGGACAAGCAGGCATTACAGCTTTGCAAGGCTCCCAGGCTGTTGCAGATCGGCGAGAAGCTGACAAAGGGACTGGGTGCGGGAGCAAAACCGGAGGTCGGTGAAAAGGCCGCCGAAGAGAACATTGAAGAGATTACGGAAGCGCTGAAAGGCGCGGATATGGTATTTGTCACCTGTGGTATGGGAGGCGGAACCGGAACGGGCGCAGCCCCCGTCATAGCGGGGATTTCCAAGGAGATGGGGATTCTGACGGTAGGCGTGGTGACAAAGCCTTTTCGTTTTGAGGCAAGGGCGCGTATGGTCAATGCGATCGGGGGGATCGAGCGTCTGAAAGAAAATGTGGACACGCTGATCGTGATTCCCAACGACAAGCTGTTGGAGATTGTGGACAGACGGACGACGATGCCCGACGCACTGAAAAAGGCGGACGAAGTACTGCAGCAGGCAGTACAGGGTATTACCGACTTAATCAATCTTCCCGCCATTATCAATCTGGACTTTGCAGACGTGCAGACGGTAATGAAAGATAAGGGCATCGCGCATATCGGTATCGGCGCCGGCAAGGGCGATGACAAGGCGGGCGACGCCGTAAAAGCCGCCGTGGAAAGTCCGCTGCTTGAGACGACGATTTCCGGTGCGACACATGTCATTATCAATGTATCCGGTGACATTACGCTGGCCGATGCAGCCGATGCGGCTGACTATGTGCAGAATCTGGCGGGCGACGATGTGAATATTATATTCGGCGCCATGTATGATGAGACAGCGACCGACAGTTGCACGATTACCGTCATTGCGACGGGGCTGGAATCCAATGCCGGCGTACCGCCCCGGATTACGCCGAATTATCAGACATATAAGACGCCTGGCATGAAACAGGCCGTCAATAAAAATGTGAATATGAACATGAACATAAACGCGAATGCCAATCCCATGCAGATGCACTCACAGCCGCAGCAGCAGGTTCCGACGCAGATGCCGATGCAGGCGACCGGCCCCATGCCGGTACCCACACCTGCTCCGACGCCGACGCCCGTGAATGTGCAGCCGCTTGCGGGAATCCGCAGACCTGCGAATATCAAGAGCAGCGTGGAAGAAAAGACGTTGAGCATTCCGAGCTTTCTCCAGAAAAAATAAAAGATGGGAAGAAAAGACAGGAAAACAGTCGTTAGCCTTATAACAGGGCGGACGGCTGTTTTTTTTATGCGCAGCTCGCGGAGCGGAAAAAATTGCTTCGCAATCCGCTCGCGCGTGTCAATTCCTGTCGAATTTCCGCAATAAATATTTCGTCCTCTGTCGGTGTTTTTGACAAAAAACGCAGTTCATTCTTTTTATAATAGGTTCATCGGAGTGCATGGGAGGTGAGCGGTGAAATA
>CATLGN010000204.1 GCA_949935685.1 uncultured Lachnospiraceae bacterium
GATAAACTGTCCCGCATTTTCCATTGTTAAAATCAACGTCCCGGAATTGTACCGTCTGGGCGGCGTTGTCTCTCCCTCTTTGATCCCAAACGGCGGGTCAACAAAGGACAGGCGCATTCCTTTTTTCAGACGGTTGAGCGCCTCCGCGGAAGGCATTTCCGTACCCGTCCGCCGCTCCCTTTCCATTTCCTGCGCATCCGCTTCCGTCTCCTCCGTCTTCTTTTGCCGGAAGGAACAGGAAGCCACCTTCAGATACCCTTCCGCTTCCAACACCTTAAAGCCGGAATAAAAACGTTCGTCTCCGACCGCTATTGTCAATGCAGTCTTTCGATATACGGCGGCAGGATAAAAGATACTCAGAAAACGTTTTACAATCAGCTCATATACATTGGCAGCCGTCGGATGGAGCGCCTTCAGATTTCCAAGCCCCTGTCCAGTGGGAATAATCGCATAGTGATCCGTAATCTGCCCGTCGTTGACATACCGCGTCTCCGGCAAATTCCGGTGCCTGCCCGTCTGCAGAATCTCCTGCGCGTACGCCGCGCCCGGCTCATAGCGGCACAGTCCCCGAATCTGTTTTTCGATCTCCCCGGCTACCGCCGTGGAGAGCACTCTGGCATCGGTACGGGGATACGTCGTCAGCTTTTTTTCATATAATTCCTGCGCAATCCGCAGCGTTTCATCTGGGCTGATCTTAAAATACCGGGTACAATCATTCTGCAGCTCCGCCAGATTATAGAGCAGCGGCGGATTCTTGGTCTCTTTTTTCCGCTCCGCCTTCTCGATTACGGGAAGCTGCCCGTCCTGTATCCCCTGCTGCAAATGCGCAATCAGTTCCTCTGCCGTCTCTTTTTTCCGAAACCCGTTTTCCTTGTATAAAAGCAGTGAATTTTCATACCGGCTGCCGGCGCCGACACGCCACTCCGCTTCCCATTTCATATCGCCCTGAGACAGAGCGGCGATCACCCGATAAAAAGGCGTTTTGATAAAATCACGGATTTCCCGCTCCCGCTTTACCACTATGCCGAGCACGCAGGTCATAACGCGCCCGACGGAAATGACCGACTTATCAAGCTTCAGGTAATTGCGAACCGAATTGCCAAACTTCAGCGTAAGCGCCCGGGAAAAGTTAATCCCCATCAGATAATCTTCTTTTGCGCGCAGATAGGCGGCTTCACAGAGATTATCATAAGCCGACAGATCTTTTGCCTCCCGGATGCCCCGCAGGATTTCTTCCTGTGTCTGGGAGTCTATCCAGACCCGTTTGCGCACCTTGCCGGTGACACCGGCCTGCCGTTCGATCAGCCTGTATATATATTCGCCCTCCCGCCCGGAGTCGGTGCATACATATATAATATCCACATCCGGCCTTTTTAACAGGCCGCTGACAATTTCATACTGCTTCTTTACGCTGTCGATCACTTCATACTGAAACACCTTCGGAATAAACGGCAGTGTCTCAAACGACCAGCGTCTGTATTTTTCATCGTACTTCTCCGGATAACTCATTGTCACCAGATGCCCGACACACCAGGTGATTATAGCCTCCGCAGATTCCATATAACCGTTGCGGTTCTGCATCCGATAGCCAAGCGCTCCGGCAAATTCCCGCGCCACACTCGGCTTTTCCGCAATAAATAAATTTTTCCCCATATCGGTCCTCAAAACGAATCCAGACTGACCAGCCGCAGGCTACCGCATTGCTGCGCTTCCCGCTGCAATGCGCCGTCAAAACGGACTGCGGAAAACAAATAAACATAATCGGCCTGCAGACGCGCCTTGCGGGTACAGAAAAGCAGCCATTCATAATCTTCATATGGCATGACCGGTTTCTCCCACCCGCACAGACAGACAATCGTATGACCGCTGTCGTCCTGCGCAATCAAATCAATCGTTCCCGCCTTTCCGACCCATTCTCCCATCCGGGTACAGAAAAAAGGCAGTTTTTGCCTGTCATTGAGATATTCCATATATTCCTGGCAGACCTGCCGGAAATGCGGCGTCACATAACTGCGAAAGTCCGGCGCGATATAACAGTCATAAAAATCCTCCGGGGACATCTCATCCAGACGGCTCAGATGCGGATACAGATAGTGGAAGTAAAAGGCCACAAAATGATTTCGTATCCGGTAAATCCCTTTCTGGGCATTTTCTCTGCCCTCCGTGTCATAAGAAAATACTTTTTCCACGATTTCCAGCTCCATCAGGTTTTTCAGATAGACACTGATCTTGGCGCGGGAAAACCCGGTATGCTGAAAAAGATCGTTCAATTTCTGCCTGCCCGCCGCAAGCGCGGCCAGAATCGTATGATACACCCCGGTCTCCCGCAGCTCTTCCGCGACGAGCCGCAGCGCTTCCTCGTGCAGAAAGCCGCTGCTGTGCAGCAGATTCCGGCAGATATTTTCCCGGGGAGGAAGTCCCTTTTCAAAGTGATCCCACAGACCGGGAAAACCGCCCAGAACCGCGTACGTCTCAATCTGCTCCTGCCTTGTGCTTCCGGGAAAAGCGCGCACCAGATCAAAAAAACGCTGTTCCTTGATCTTAATAAAACCGGTGATCTCACAGGCCGCCTGTCCGATTTTCCCTACCATACTGTTTTCAATCCAGCCCACAGCCGTCGAACAGAGAACTGCCATAACCGGTTCCCGGCTCTGATGAAGAAAGCGGAGCAGGGATGATATAAAATCCCGGCCCTGTTTCACGAAATACTGAAATTCCTCTATAATAATGATCGGTTTCTCTGTCTGCTGTTGCATCAAGAAGGCAAATAATTCTTCGTATTGCGGATATACCGACAGGCTGGCGCCTTTTTCCCTGCATTCCCCGCCCCAGATAAAAAGCTGTTCCCGTTCCGAACAGGATCTTGCCCGGTAGAAGGCAGTCGGCTTTCCATCAGCGAACAACCTGACTTGTTTCATGATCTTCGCGTGTTTCTGTCCATACACGACAACAAGCTGGCTGCCGTTTCTCTCATAATAGCGTTTCAGCAGTTCGATTCCCTCAGTTCCTTCTCTTGCCATATGCAATCCCTGCTATTCCCACACCTGTCTCTCCAACTGTTCTTCCAACAGTTCTTCAATTTTTTCTTCCGGCATGGGCTTACCCAACAGATACCCCTGTATGTATTCGCAGCCGATCTTTTTCAGATAATCAAGCTGCTCCTGTTTTTCCACGCCTTCGGCGATCGTCTCATATCCCAGACGGTTTACCATATCCACAATCGATTCCACGATGATATTTCCCGCCTTATCCCGCAGCATGGCGTCAATAAATGATTTATCAATCTTAATGGTCTGCACCGGCAGTTTCCGCAGATAGGAAAATGCAGAATACCCGGTTCCGAAATCGTCGATCGCCGCCTGGATACCGTATTGCCGTAAAAGCTCCAGCTTCTTTATAATATGTTCGAAATCATCCACAAGTACCGTTTCCGTAATCTCCAGTTCAATTTCCTTCGGGGAAACGCCATATTCTTTGATCAGTGCAATCAGATGACGTGAGAATCCCTCCTGCGCGAACTGAAGGGCAGAAATATTAATCGACATCATCAGACTGACCTCGAATTTCTCTTTCCAGCGCGCCAGCGTGGAAATCGCCTTTTCCATCACCCACTCGCCGATATGAACAATCAGGCTGCTCTTTTCCGCTATGGGAATAAACTCTCCCGGACTGATCATACGTCCGTCCTCGTCCCGCCAGCGGATTAACGCCTCGACGCCGCGCAGATTATTGGAAGCGGTATCATACTGCGGTTGATAATACAGTAAAAATTCTTTCTCAAAGACCGCGTTTTTCAGTTTTCGTTCAATCTGCGCAGTCTGTACGAAATCCTGAATAATGGGTGCGTCAAAATACCGGATACCGCTCTTATTTTCATGCTTTACCCGGAACATCACAATTTCCGC
>CATLGN010000205.1 GCA_949935685.1 uncultured Lachnospiraceae bacterium
GATCCCCACAGTATCCTTTCCCACTACGGTAATAATTGTCTTTTTCATATTACTCTCCTTATATTCCGTTGCTTTATAACTCTATAATCTCCGACACTTCGCTTCGTTTCGCCACAGTGATGGGAAAATCGTTTCCCTGAAATCCGTTGTCCGCCATCGTAATTTCCAGCCGTACCGTCTCATACGCCAGTTCGGCCAGATTGTTCTCTTTGCTCAGATGTCCCAGCACCACGGCTTTCAGATTGTCATGCAGTATACGCGACAGAAAACGCCCGGACATTTCATTGGACAGATGCCCGCGTTCTCCCATAATCCGCCGTTTCAGATAATACGGATACGGCCCGGTCTCCAGCATACGGATGTCATGATTCGCTTCCAGCAAAACAGCGTCCATCCCCTGCATACAGGCAACGGTATATTCATTATAGACGCCCAGATCCGTCATAATGCCCGCCCACTTTCCGTCATGGCGGAACCGGTAAGCCGCCGGCTGCGCCGCGTCATGGGAAATCTCCATCGGCGCAACCGTTATATCCTTAATGACAAAATGTTCCTCTTCCCGGACTTCCTGAAACAGTTCCGCCGGAATATCGCGCAGCGAAGCCGTCTCCCGCATCTTTCGAATCGTTCCCGCCGTCGCATAGACCGGGATTTCCCGTTTGCGCAGCAAAACGCCAAGCCCGCTGATATGGTCGGAATGTTCATGGGTGATCAGAATGCCGTCCACATCCCGCAGAGAAAGCTGCAGGGCCTTCAGCCCCGCTTCCACCCGTCTGCCGCTGATCCCCGTATCCACCAGCAGATGCGTCGTTTCCGACCCGATATAGATACAGTTGCCGCTGCTGCCGCTGGCAATGCTGCACAGTCTCATGCCCTTCAGTCCCTCCAGTAAATCTCTATCGTATCGCCCGCAGAAAGGGGTTCCATATACTGCGCGTCCCCTCCGTTGCGTTTTGTCACAATGCTCTTGCCCTGCGGACGGGACAGATCAAAATCAATAAAGTCAAACAGATCCACAAAAATATAAGAAGATTTTCCCCGCAGCACAACCGGACTGCCATTTACGAAAATCTGCATATCCCGCGCCGCTTCGCTTTCCCCTGCCGCCGCCCCGCCGGTTTCCGTATCCGCCGCCGGCTCCGTCCCGCCGCCGGCCGTCATGTCTTCTCTGTCTTCTCCGCCGTCCGATTCTTCCCCGTCCGGCAGATCCGCATAAGACAGCGCCATCCCGTCTCCCGCTTCCTGTGCTTCCCGATCGGAAAGCTGCAGCGTTTCCATGGTCCAGACAATCGAGAAATTCTCATAGACCCGCGTTTCCATGTCCGCCTGTTTGTTATTGACATAAATATGCATCTTCTCGTCAACGATCACATCCATAAATTCCGCGACCTGCCGCACCGTATAAAAATCCAGCATCACGATCCGGTCATTTTCCCGGATGTCATAATATCCCGACTGCAGCCGGCCGTTGACACTGGCAAACTTCGGCAGATCGATCTTCTTTTCATTGACTTCCACCCGGATAACCCCTTTGTACTCCGGCAGCCGGTTGATCTCCAGTGAGGCCGGCGCGCCGGCCGTGGACTCCTGCACGGAAATCACATCATTGGCATGAATGGGCGTATGAATGTCCGCCGGGCTGCCGTTTACGGTTATCACCGCCGCTTCGCCGAGATCGCCCCGCACCATGCGGCTCTTGCCGTCCACAAGAAAATGCAGCGCCTCCCCGCGTCTGGGAAACAGGCATTCATTGGGAAAGTCAGCCTGCAGCGCGGCGTCCACGACAGCCAGTCTGGAATTGTCATACAGTTTGATTCTCTCATTGTTAAACGTCACAAAGACGAAGGAATTACTCTGTTCGTAAAAGGCAAAGCAGATACCGATCGGCGTTACGAGCAGCGAGTCTTTCTTTGTCTCCTTTTCCAGAAACTGGATCTTCTGCATCACTTCCTCGCCCCGCAGCGCCACCCGTTCCGGCGCGATGCCAAGCCGCTCCGCCAGCATATCGGTATAGCCCGGGATTTTGCCGCCGCCGCCCACGACAAATACGGCGCTGACGGATTTGTCCCCGTTCAGCTCCCGTATCTTGTCCGAAACCTGCCCTGTCATGGATTCCACAATCGGCCGCATCACTTCCAGCAGTTCCTCCCGGCTGATCGTCTGCGGCAGTCCCATAATATCCTGATAGCCGATCGTATCTTTTTCACCGCATTCCCGTTTGATCTGCTCCGCGGTCGCAAAGTCCACTAGACAATGCTGCGCCACGGCTTCCGTCAGCGCATCCCCCGCTACGGGAATCATCCCGTACGCCACGATGCTGCCGCCCTGCGTAATCGAAATATCGGACGTTCCCGCGCCCACATCCACCAGCGCGATATTCAGCATCCGGTACATTTCCGGGATGGCGACCTGAATGGCCGCAATCGGCTCCAGCGTCAGATTAACAACTTCCAGACCGGCCTGCGCCACGGCTTTGTACAGCCCGTCCACCACATCCTCCGGCAGGAATGTGCCGATCAGATCCACGCCGATCACTTTCGCCTTATGGCTTTCCAGATTGCCGATCACATAATGGTTCATATAATACCGGACAACGGAATAACCCACACAGTAAAATTTGACCTCGGAAGTATTCCCTTTGTTAAATTCCTCATAGGCAGTCTCAATCCCCTGGGAATCCAACGCATAAATATCCTCGGCCGTAATTTCCTTTTCTTCCTCGAACTCCGTTTCCGTGTGAATGGTAATCGTCTTCAGCACACGGCCTGCCGCGGCAATGCACACATCGGTCAGTTTTCCGCCCACAGCCGCTTCCAGCTCGGTTTTCACCCGCATAATCGTCATGCCGACACGGCCGATGTCATGAATCTGCCCGTCCAGCATGGCCCGCGTCTCATGCTCCCGCATACGCTGCGCCACCACGTAAAACTGATCGCCCGTCTTATAGCCCACCGTACCGACGATACTCCTCGTCCCGATGTCCAGTCCGAATACCAGTTTGCCCGGATACTTCCTTACTTCTTCCACAGATATTCCCCCATCTTTCTGTCAATCTGTTCACAGGTATCTGCCAGCTCCCCGCTGTTGTCAATCACAAAACCGCACTGCGTCCGATACGCCGCGTCGGAAAGCTGCGCTGCCAGAATCCCGTCGATCTTCGCATCCGAGTATCCTCTCGACGCCTTCAGCCGCTCCCGCCGCAGCGACTCGTCCGCACGCACATACCACAATTCTTCCACAATCGTATCGTAGCCGTTTTCAATCAGCAGCGCCGCCTCCAGAAAGAAAAAATCAACGTCTCCCTTCCGGCGTTCTTCCCTTATTTCCTCCAGAATGTATGCCCGTACCGCAGGATGGACAATGGCGTTGACCGCCGCCAGCTTATCCGCATCCCGGAAGATCAAATCCGCCATCACATCCCGCCGGATCTGTCCGTCGGGCGCCAGTACCTGTGCGCCCAGCAGCGCCGCGATCTACCCATGGCATACGCCGCCCGGCTCCTGCAGCCGTCTCGCCGCCTCGTCCGCCAGAAGGATCCGGCAGTTATATTTCGTTTTCAGATATTCCAGTACCCTTGTCTTACCGGAGCCCACGCCGCCGGTTATGCCGATCACTCTCATCTGTCCGTTCTCACAGCCCTATTTTGCCTCATACCAGTTTTTCCCGGTATGCATATCCACTTCCAGCGTGACGGATAAATCAGCCGCCCGTATCATTTCTTCCCGCAGTATCTGCGCCACCTGCGCCGCCTCTTCTTCCAGCGTCTCAATCAGCAGTTCGTCGTGCACCTGCAGAATCAGTTTGGAACGGCATCCCGCCGCTTTCAGCGCCCGATACACCCGGATCATGGCAATTTTGATCACATCCGCCGCCGTTCCCTGTATCGGGGAATTCATCGCCACCCG
>CATLGN010000206.1 GCA_949935685.1 uncultured Lachnospiraceae bacterium
TCACCTGCGGACACCAGCACAGCATAATCGCCAGCGTCTCCCCGGCAAATACAAACCCGAACGGTATTTTGTCCCGCAGAAAGTACCACGCGCACAGCGCGAGCAGACTGACAACGAGCGAACAGTACAGATTCATCCCCAGCATTGTGCCGCCCAGCGGCAGCCTGGTAAACAAATGCCCGAGCAGATTGGCCACATAAGTGACATAGACCCACATCCCGTCCAGTTCCCCAAACCAGCGGAAACAGGCGAGATTATAACCCGTATCGCTGATGTCGATCCCCTGTGTGATATGCCGCAGCGGGAGCAGAAAAAGGACGATGGGGCAGATGTAGTTTCTGAAACTTGTTTTTATTTTATCCGTCATAATTTCCGCAATCCTCTGAACATATATTGTCTCGCAAAATCAATTATCATACATACCGCATAAACAATCACAATATCGGGCAGCCAACAGAGCAGAAACACCGGACTGTCCGCATAGCGCTGCGTTCCGAGCAATGCCGGCCAGCGGTAGCGCAGATCCACATGCTCATGAATCAAATACACGCCAAACGACGCCGACGCAATGCGGCAGATCACGGCCGATGCGCGCCCCTGTGGGATATGGATATTGCGAAAAGCCAGAAACAGGCAGACCGAAGCCGTCAGACAAAGAATACCGTTATACTGGTACTGGCGGTTGATAAAATCGCCAAGGCTTCCCGTTTTTCCATACAATGCATGTGCGGCCAGCAGACTGGCAAAGATCAGCAGAGCGGCGGCGGCATAACCGGCCAGCATTCCCGGAATGCCCCGTACCCTGTCGCCGTGAAAACGAATATAGGCCCCGATCAGATACAGGCAAAGAAACCAAAGCGCGTCATAGCCCAATCGGTCGATCGGCAGTTTTACCGGCAAAACGCTGCTGCTGACCGACAAAAGCAATAAAAGCAAAAGAATTCCCTGCCGATATGTTTTTTCCGGCAGGCTCCGCAATGTCTCGTTCATCAGGGGCGCGATCAGAATCATCAACAGATAGGCAGTCACAAACCAGTAGTGTTCCTGCGTCACGGGAAAGATGACCTGCAGCATTTCATATTTATCCATGCCGGGAATAACGCCCGTTACGAGCAGCAGCGCCTTAATGCCCGCCGAATAAAAAAATACCTGCAGCCAGAGTTTCGGCGCCCTGCCGGGGCGATAATCCCCTTCCGCCAGAAAATACGCGCCGATCAGCACGTAGACATTGACGGCACAGACACAGAACGCTTCCAGTCCCCAGGCCAGATACCCCGCCGGGCCGAAGACGGCGTCCGGCTTTGGCAAAATGCCGCCTTTGTCCAGAAAATGCAATGTTATAATCATCAGCATCGCCAGAATGCGCAGCAGTTCAAAGTTTGCCTCTCTTGTCTTCATATCCTGTCCTCTGTCCGGTCAGCGCCTCCGCAATGCGGCCGGCTCCCCTGCCGTCGGTCAGCGCCCCCATCTGTTTCCGTATCCGTTCCCGCAGCGCGCCGTCTTGCTCCAGTTCCCGCAGACGGTCGAGCAGTCTGTCCAGCACGCGCTCCCGCGCTTCCGTTATATTGCCCGCATTTTGTATCTCGGTTGTACGCCCGAAGCACGCCGCCATTTTTTTCTGATTTTCCGCGAAATAAAAACACACCGCCGGAATCCGCATACTGCAGAGCTCATACATCGTGCTGCCCGCCGCGCTGACGGCAATGTCGCAGGAACGCATTAATTCCGACATATTTGTCACATTTTCATGAATGCAGAACATCGGATGCGCCCGCGCCAACGCCCGCAGCCGTTCTTTCTGCTGCGAAAACGGGCCGCATACCACATGATAGCGGATTCCCGCATGCATACCCTGCCGGGCTTCCTGTAAAATACCGCCGCACAGCGCTTCCGCCGCATTGGCCGCATCCCCGCCGCCGGTCGTAATCAGCACATCCCGCACGAAGTCCCGGGGCGCGCATGCGGCTTGCCCGACAAACTCCCGGCGCAGCGGGGCATAACCGCAGCCGAGCAGCATCCGCTTCGGCAGCGGAATCCCCGCCTTCCGATACCATGCCGCATACGGCAGCTCCGCACCGTAAATATTATAATTGATCAGCATATCGACCGGCCAGACCGGTTCACCCAGATCGTCCACATACGCCGTTTCCGCCCACGCGCCGAGTTCCCGCATGTAACGCTGCGTCACAAAATAGCTGTCAACCAGTATCCGTCCGGCCTGCCAGTCATCGACAATCCTGCGCAGCGCCGGCAGTTCGTCCTCCATATCCCGGAACGACGTGTACAGGATACTGTGCGAAAAACCGCGGGATGCGATCAAATCCCGCGTCTCATCACCGGCCGTGACAAAGCGGACCTGCGCCCCGGCATCCCGCAGCGCCTCCGCAACCGAAAGGCAGCGCATCATATGTCCCATGGCAATCTCCCGGTTGCCGTCCGCGCGAATTATGACATTCATGTCGTATATTTCTCTTGTTTTTCAAACGTTACCGTCGCCGTCACGCTGCCGTCCGTATACGCCGCCTCCCGGAACCGCAGGACATATGGCCCCATCTCCACAAAAGCATTCGGATACCCTTCTCCGTCGAGCATGCGGATGAAATCATAAATCGTCTTTTCATCCATTTCCGGAAGCAGCCGCCCGTCCTCCGGCTTTCTGCGCCGGAACGTCGTAACCGCGCCGCTCTGCGGAACGGGAAGCGGATTGTTTTCCAGTATATCGGGAATCATGTCGGTAAAAATAATGCCCGACGCCCGTCTCAGAATCTCCTCCGCCGTTCCCGACAGATCCAGATCGGCCTTCCGGTAAATGTCCCCGGTATCGATTCCGCTGCCCGCCCGGAGCGCCGAAATCTTCGTGTGCGTATGCCCTCTGACAATCAGATTCTGCAGCGGACTGCCGCCACGGCCATAGGGCAGATCCGTCATATGGAACACGATGCACGGATAAGCGCCGAAAACCGATTCGGGAATGAGATACGACCAGTGCGGAAAAAAGATATACTTTGGTCTGACGGCATCCATCGCCTCCATTGTCAGATCTTTCCTGTCGGTTATGACGGTTATGTCATATTCTTTTTCATACTGCATCCGCATTCGCTCCGCACAGGCGATATTCCACGACTTGCACGTACAGATCACAATCGCCGGCCGAGTCTGCGCCTGCGCCGCCGTATGCTCCTTTTCGAATATAAGGCATTCTCCGTCCTCTCCGCACAGAGTAAATCCGCACTTTTCAAATACCCTCGCGGATGCCGGATTGCTCTTTTTTACCCAAGCGGAAAATCTGCGGATTGCCGGATCTGCTTCTCGCTCTGCCTGATGCACAAGAATCGTGCCATAACCCATTCCCCTCAACTCAGAGGTAATGGAATAACTGATCCGCGCCGTCCCACCTTCCACATCCAGCCGGATCTGGCCGATCGGCCTTTCCGACATATCTGTCATTTGTATGCAGGCAATATAGATATGACAGTCCGCATCCTGTAACTTCTTTTTCAGCCATGCCGTATGCTCGTCCCATGAAATCTCATGCTGCTGCAACGCATTTCTTCTGACATCAATGTCATTTGCCCAGGAAAACAGCAGCTCCCCGTCTTCCCATACGGCCTTTCGCAAATGGATTCGTTTGTTCATCTTACCCTCACTCACTTATGCCGGATTCACTCAGCGAAACATATCCGCCTGCAGCGGTGTCCCCCGCCTCAGGTCCGATACGGCTCTCTTTCCGAGCGCCGTATCATAGTACTTGGGCGCGAGCCCATACCCCGGCCGGATTACGCGAATATTGTCCGGCGTCAACATGTCGCCCGCCTGAATATCCTGCACGACAAAAACCGAACGGCGGAATGCCAGATTCTCCGTCTCCGACTCGGTTGCGCCAAAGCGC
>CATLGN010000207.1 GCA_949935685.1 uncultured Lachnospiraceae bacterium
TTCACAGTTCCGGGAATTTTCCTGCCGGTAGTACGACGTAATCAGCTCCCGATCCGAAAGTTCTATCTCTTTCCAGTTTAATTCCATTATAACTCCTCTTCTTTTGTCACGGTTTTTACCTATTTTTTCATTTTGGGATTAAAAACAAGACTTGCCAGATAGGCAAAGATCAGAGCCGCGCTTGTCCCCACCGCTCCGGCCTTAAACCCTCCGGCAAACAACCCGAGCAAACCCTGCTGGTCTGCCGCTTCTTTTACCCCTTTCATCAGCGTATTGCCAAACCCCAGAAGCGGAACGCTGGCGCCCGCCCCCGCGTATTCCATAAAAGGCTCATACCAGCCAAACACACTGATGACCGCTCCCAGGCATACGAGCAGTACCATAATCCTGCCCGGCATCATTTTCGTCTTTTCCATCAAAATCTGCACGAGGGCACAGATCAGCCCGCCTACCCAAAAGGCATTGATATAATCCATCTTTGTTCTCCCTCCAACATGTTCGTCTTTGCAGATAGTATTTCGTCTTCGGGAAAAAATATGTGATTTTGTCAGATTTTTTTCTTTTCGGGAAGCTGCACCAGTATAATTGCCAGAAATACAAGCGCGCAGCCGCCGATTTCCCGCACAGTCAATGTCTGGCCAAGCAAAATCCAGCCCGCAAGCAGAGAAATCACCGATTCCAGACTCAGGATCAGCGACGCCACAGTGGGATCCATCCCTTTTTGTCCGATAATCTGCAGCGTATACGCCACACCGCACGACAGGATTCCCGCATAGAGAATCGGCATCCACCCGCTGACAATCGCCTGCCATGACGGCGTTTCCAGCAAAAGCATTCCGGCTCCGCAGACAATGGCGCTTGTATAAAACTGAATGCAGGACAGCGCAACGCCGTCTGCTTTCGGTGAAAAATGATCGATCACCAGAATATGTACGGAAAATACAACGGCGCAGAGAAGCACATAAAAATCGCCCCGGCTGATTGTAAAAGATTCCCGGATGCAGAGCAGATACATCCCCACAACGGCCAGCGCCACACTGGCCCAGACAAGCGGCCGCACCTTTTTGCGGAAAAACAGGCCCAGTACGGGTACAATAATAATATACAGCGCCGTGATAAATCCTGCTTTTGCCACGGTCGTACTCTGAATCCCCTTCTGCTGCAAAAGGCTGGCCGTGCTGAGCGCAAGCCCACAGCAGATACCGCCTGTCAGCGTAATCCGGTACCGCGCCCGCTTTTCCTGCCTTGTCTCTGTCCTGTCTGCCGCCGACCCATGTACCGCGCCGGGTTTCCGCATAAGGAAAGGCAGAAGCACCGTTCCGCCCAAAAGAAACCGGACCGCATTAAATGTAAAGGGTCCGACATAATCCATTCCCACACTCTGCGCCACAAATGCCACGCCCCAGATCGCGGCGGTCAAAAGCAGCAACAGCGAATTTTTCATCGTATTTGTCTTCATCCGCTTTCCCGGAAGGCTTATCCCAACCAGGCCATAACCTCCACTTCACACAGTACATTTTTCGGAAGCTGCTTCACCGCCACACAGCTGCGCGCCGGTTTCTCCGTAAAATATTTTTCATAAACACGGTTAAATGCGGCAAAATCCTCCATGTCTGCCAGAAAACAAGTCGTTTTTACGACATTGGCGTAGTCTGCGCCGGCCTCCGCCAGAATCGCGCCGGCATTTTTGATTGCCTGTTCCGCCTGTTCCGCAATCGTTGTTCCGCTGATCTCTCCGGTGGCCGGATTAATCGGTATCTGTCCCGACGCAAACAAAAAACCGCCTGCTATGATTCCCTGTGAATACGGCCCGATCGCTGCGGGCGCCTTTTCCGTATTGATCTTTTTCATAATCATTCTCCTCTTTCTTCCGCAAATTCCACGATGACATAAAAGCCCCGTTCATTTTCTTCTATCGCCGTGACAATTCCTTCCCTTGCCAGCAGCCGTTCCCGGAACGGGAAGTTTCCCGACATGGCGAGCGAAGGATCGATAATATAATAATAATTGCTCGGCAGTACGCCTTCCGTTATCGTCACCCGGTCTCCTTCGTGCAGCAATCCCTGCCGCTCCATCTTAAACTCCATCCTGCGCATAGTATCCGCCTCTCTTTTCCCTGCCCGTTTCCATAATTCTATATTATAGCGTGCCCGGAAAAAACTGGCAAATAAAAATTTTATAACCCTTTCTCTTTCAATTCGTGCACAATTTCCACATAAAACTCCCGCACGTCAAATCCGTCAAAGTTCTCCCGGTTGAGATCAATCATATCCCCATGGGAAATGCCCCGCCGGCCTTTCGGCGTAATCAGCCGGTATTTTTCTCCCCAGGGAAACGACCGCTCGCCGACCAGTCCGTCGTTTTCTCCGTCAAAGTGGTTGACCAGATACCACGAAAAGTTCAGCGGAAAGCGGCCTTTCACCGCCCGCTCCAATGTCGTTCCGATGCTCTGATAGTAAACGCCGGGAACATCCATGACTTCCTCGTTTCTGGCGCTGCATGCGCCGGCGGTTAGATCATTGACAGCGGCAAAAAAATCCGGATTTTTCTCTCCCAGCCGCCGCAGCGCCGCATTGTAGGCATTCGCCACAATCTCCTGCTGCCTGCGCGGAATGCCGGACAGCAGATAGTCTGCGAACTCACATCCCCGGTGCGGCGTATTGACGGTCGTCAGAGAAGCCACCATTTCGGCCGCGCCGCACTTGGCCAGCGCATAGCGGCTGTCCAGGCCGCCCTTGGAATGCGCGATAATATTGACCTTCTCGCAGCCGCTCTCCTCCACGATCTCCCGGATGCGCGCCGCCAGTTCTTCTCCACAGTCTGCCACGGAGGCCGCGGACTGCTGTTTGCCATAGTAGATCACCGCTCCGTTTTTCTCCAACTCCTTCGGAATCCTGCCCCAATAATTCAGATAACGGAAGTCACGGAAAAACACCCCGTGCACCATCAAAATCGGATAGCGGGTCGCACAAATCCGGTCTGCCTCCCGCTCCCGGTTTTTCAAAATCTTTTCCTGTTCAAACGCCACCTCCCGCTCGGCCGTGCGGATCAGGACGGCCAGTACGATCAGATTGGCCACCGGTATCATTCCGCATAACAGGCCGAGAACCCGCCAGCGAATCCCAAGCTGCTCCGACGTCATATAGATACGCAGCATTCCGTTCCAGAATACGACCGCTTCCACAAAAATGGCGATGCCCGCATGCAATAGCCAGAACTTCGGCTGTGCCAGCAGAGAGCCCGGCGGCAGCATCCCCAAAAATCCCGCGAGGCAAAATACTATCGAGCACCCGCTGGACGCCAGAAACGTGCGCAGCAGAATACAGCCGTCCAGACAGATGCGCAGCCGCCGTTTTTGAATCTTTCGCGCTTTTAAGGAAGGTTTGATCTGTAACAAAAAAAAGATAACGCCAACGCCAGGCCAAAACGTTCCCGGCCAGCCCGTTATCTTCGCAAGCCCATATCCGTTTGCCGCTCCGAATACCACCGCTGTGCGCAGCACATATCCTATCATATTGTATTTTCCTCCCCTTCTTCCCCCAACCCAAGCAAAATGCGGCTCTCCCGCAGCGCGTCACTGGAGTCATAATCGTATTCAATCGTCTGTATCGCAACCCCGGGATAACGGCTGTGCAGATTTTTGACAATGCCACGCTCACAGACATGGCTCACCAGACAGCCGAAGGGATGAACGATCAGAATATGCCGGCAGCCTTTTTCGATCGCGTCCGCCGCTTCCGCCGCCACCAGCCAGCCGTCCCCGGTAATGCAGCTCTCCCCGATCAGCCCGGCAGCCGTCGCGCGCAATTCGTCAATCGGCGCATCCATTATAAAATCCGAATACCGTCCGACCGTCTGATACACTTCC
>CATLGN010000208.1 GCA_949935685.1 uncultured Lachnospiraceae bacterium
AATCGCTTGTCATTCATCCGGCGACGACCACGCACAGCCAGTGCACGGAGGAGGAACTGCTGGATCAGGGCATCAAACCCAATACGATCCGCCTGTCCATCGGCACAGAACATATCAACGATATTTTGCAGGATTTGGAAGAAGCGTTCCGGGCGGTGGAGTAAGCGGCAGAAGTATTCGGGAGGAAGCGGCGATGGCGTCAGCGGTGGAAAAGACAGTGCGGGAAGCGCTGTATGGTCTGCAGGATTTGGAATACCGGGATTTTCAGAGTAAGCTGATTCCCAACATCGACAAAGAAACGGTGATCGGCGTTCGCACGCCCGCGCTGCGGAAATTCGCGAAACAATTCGCAAAAACGCAGGAAGCGGCAGTGTTTTTGCAGACGCTGCCCCATATATATTATGAAGAAAATAATTTGCACGGCTTTCTGATCGAAGGGATGAAAGCGTATGACGACTGTATTGCACATCTGGACGCATTTCTCCCGTATGTCGATAACTGGGCCACCTGTGATCTGATGGCGCCGGGCGTATGCAAAAAGCATCTGTCCGAACTGCTGACGCCGATCGGCAGATGGATGGCATCCGGCCATACGTATACCGTCCGTTTTGGAATCGGTATGCTGATGCGGTTTTATCTGGACGAGGCCTTCCGGCCGGAATACCCGGAAATGGTGGCCGGGATACGGTCCGAAGAATATTATGTCAATATGATGATCGCCTGGTATTTTGCCACGGCGCTTGCCAAACAGTATGACGCCGTACTGCCGTATCTGACGGAGCGGCGTCTGGCGGACTGGACGCATAACAAGACGATTCAGAAAGCGGTGGAAAGTTACCGCATTACGAAGGAGCAGAAGGCATTTTTGCGGACGCTGCGGGTAAAGCCCTGCGCCGCGCCGGCCGATGGGAGGAAACAATGAAGGAAACGGGTATTTTATCCAATAAACTGTATCTGTATCTGACGGAGTTTTTTGCCGGCATGTCGGTTATGGCAGTGGAACTGGGGGCCAGCAGGCTGCTTGCGCCATATTTCAGTTCCTCCCAGATTGTGTGGACCATTATTATCGGCACGATTATGATTGCCATGGCGCTTGGCAATATCTATGGCGGCAGATCGGCGGACAAAAACCCCGATCCCGATAAACTGTACGGACGCATTCTGATCGCCGCGGTCTGGATCGCCCTGATCCCGGCGGTCGGCAAGTATGTGATTCTGGCGGTTTCCGCGGTACTTATTTTTTCCATTAACAGTAATTTCCTGATTTGGGCGGCTTTTGTCGCGTGTATGGTGGTATTTGTGTTCCCGCTTTTTCTTCTGGGGACGGTGACGCCGAGCCTGGCGAAATATACGGTGGATTCTCTGGATGAAAACGGCAGGATGGTAGGCAACCTGGGGGCGTTTAATACGATTGGCAGCATTCTCGGCACGTTTCTGCCGACCTTTGTCACCATTCCCGCGGTCGGGACGAGCATTACGTTCCTGATTTTTGCCGGGATTTTGCTGCTGCTGGCGCTATTGTATTTCGGGAGCCGCAGGCGCGGACGCATCCGGGCAGGCGCAGCCATTGTGGTCTTTCTTCTGTGCTGCATCTTCGGATCTTCCGACAGCTTTGCTTTCTGGGAAAACGATCTGACCTATGAGGGAGAATCCGTATACAATTATCTGCAGGTGAAAGAGGATGAGAACCGTGTGATTCTGTCCACCAATGTCCTGTTTGGCGTGCAGTCGATTCTCAAAAAGGACGACAGCCTGACGGGGATGTATTATGATTATGCGATGGCGGCGCCGCTGATGGCGGATATTGCCGGCAGGGAGCAGATGGATGTGCTGATTCTCGGCATGGGGACGGGCACATATGCGACACAGTGCAGGCGGTATTTTGACAATATGAGAATTGCAGGCGTGGAGATCGACGAAAAGATCACCGCACTGGCGGAGCAGTATTTCCGTCTGCCGTCAGATGTGGAGGTGACGACTTACGATGGCCGCGCTTTTTTGCAGGCCACGGATCAAAAATACGATGTGATTATGGTGGACGCCTATCAGGATATTACGATTCCGTTTCAGATGTCTTCGATTGAATTTTTTACGATGGTCAGCGAACATTTACGGGAAGGCGGCGTGATGGTTGTCAACATGAATATGCGGGGCAGGCAGGAGGGAAATATCAACCAGTATCTGGCGGATACGATCTGCGGCGCGTTTTCCCATGTGTATACGGTCGATGTGGGATATTCGACCAACCGCGAACTCTTTGCCTCCAATTCCCCACAGGTGCTGGACACCCTGCAGCGCAATATTGACGCCCTGACAGACGAAGAACTGGCAGGCATGATGGCGCGCGTACAGGACGGACTGACGGCGTATGAGGCGGGAAATTATCTTATGACCGACGACCGGGCGCCGGTGGAGCTGCTCGGCATGCAGGTGATCGACGATCTGATCGGTGACGAGGTGGAATATTATAAGGAAATCTATGAGGAGCAGGGAATCGGCGGACTGCTGGAACAGCTCGGGTAACATGACGCGTCAAAAGCATGAGTCAATAAACCGGGAACATTTCGTAAATTGAACGGGATAGAAGCTGAAAAAGTCTGCGTATATCATGTGTTTCCGGCAGGGGTATCCCAATCGGGCTGTGCATCGGGTTACGGGCATAAGCGGTTCTAAGCGCTGTGGCAACGGATACCGGCAGGCATGCAACCGGCCTCTATGCGCCATCCGGGCGTCACAAGGTGCACAACCCGATTGGGATACCCCTGCCGGAATGCCATAATCCTGTCAGGACTTTTTCTGTTTCTATCCTCTGAAAATAGTATGTTCCCGATTTATTGATTCATGCTTTTGTCGCGCGTAACATTGTATTTTTGGTAGAATAACGCGGTTATCCGTGTTATACTGTTTTTATCAGAGAAAAGCGACGACGCATGCAAAAGAGGGAGAGAAGAAGATGAAAAAGAGCAATATATGGACATTGAAGCTGAATACGGCGACGTTGGTATTGATTCCCGCGGCGGTGGGAATTAATTATCTGGGCAAGCTGTTCGCGGGGGTTTTGAAACTGCCGCTCTGGCTGGATTCGATCGGCACCTGTCTGGCGGCGCTGCTGGCGGGCCCGATTGCGGGCGCGATTGTGGGGGCGGTCAACAATATCATTTACGGATTGACGGTGGACCCTATTTCGACGGTATATGCGCTGACAAATATTTTTATCGGTATAGCGGTGGGGATTCTGGCGCACAAAGGGCTGCTGAAACATCTGAAAGGAGCGCTGCTGTCCGGGCTGATCGTGGGACTGGTGGCGGTGGTTGTCTCCACGCCGCTCAATATGATATTCTGGGGCGGAACCACGGGCAATATATGGGGCGACGCGGCTTTTGCCATGTGTCTGAACGGCGGAATGCCGGCGCTTGTTGCCTCTGCTGTGGATGAGATTATCGTGGACATACCGGATAAAATCGCCGTGCTGCTTGTGGTATATATGATCGGAAAGGGTCTGCCGCAGAGCCTGCGCAGCCTGTATCGGGGCGGCGATGAGATTACCAGTCTGGACTGACAGACAGCGGTCGCATGGCGGCGGTGCGGAAACGCGCCGCTGCATTTTTCACAGATAAGAGGTGGCTTGCTTGAAAAGTATCAGTTTATATGAAGACAAAGGCACGATACTGAATAAAACGGCTCCGGAGACAAAGCTTCTGTATATTGCGGCGGCGCTGCTGGTGCCGGCTCTGACGGGAAGCCGAGGGGCCGGAATCGGACTGATCGGGTGCAGTATTATACTGCTG
>CATLGN010000209.1 GCA_949935685.1 uncultured Lachnospiraceae bacterium
ACATGCTGTGTCACTTCGGCAATATAGGCAACCTCCTCCCGGCTGGCATACGAGGGAGACCGCACTACGAACGGCTCCCCGGACCACGTTACAAAACCGCTCGTCTTATCCCCATAGCGCTTTCCCCGGTTCCGCTCCAGCAGATACCCGCCAGTAATGTCCGCCGGATTTTCCATGTCCGCTATGCCCTTGGCTCCGGTATCATCCCGAAACCCCGGATTTTCCCGGTAATCGGGCGGGTTTACCTTTTCGTTTTCTTTTTGCAGATTGTTTATATCCACCCGTCCGGAACCGACGTCAATCTTCTCCGCCAACTGGTAATTGCCTCTGTATTCACCGTTGATATACAGATCCACATACCGGAGCTGCGACGTATACGGCAGGCCGACCGACTGCGCCAGGTCATATACGAGGCTGTTGCGTATATAAGACGGGTCATATGCGTTTGCCAGCAGAATCCATTTGTTGCCGCTTCCCATACCCAGGAGCGGGAACGGCTCTTTCAGTTTCAACAGATACGGTTTTTTCTCCTGATCGGTCCAGGACGTATTTCCATGTCCCTTTATATATGCGATCGCATCACGGTAAACAATCTTTCCGGACGCATCCACGATCGTCATGGACGCTTTCGCTTTATTTTCTTTATCCGCATGCACGTAATCCAGCGCTGCGTCTTCCGTCTGCAGATAAACGGCCGGCAGCCCGGCAGACTGCAGAAATGTCACCGTATCCTGCAAGATCGTTCCGTCCCTGTCCCGAAACCGGAACGCATAGGGGACTTCCGGGCGAAATGCCGAAAGAAATGCCCCCGCGGCAATTTCTTTTTCTCCCAACTCCAGACTGCAGTCCGTATCGTCATACAGAAAACAGCAGTCGGCCAAATCCGCACAGGAAGGAAGAAAAAAGTATCCCGCCCCGTTTTCCGCGCGCCAGAGTGTCGTCTCCAAAACACCGTCTCCCGTCAGAATGGAAAGCGTCACATGATCCGCATCCGAAAAAACGACGCTCCGGGAAGCCGTTGCAGCGGCCTGATAGTACATGGTGCCACAAATACACGCAAACGCCGCCGCGATAATACACAGCTTTTGTATCCTGTTCCTGCTTATCACTGCTCCCACTACTTCGCACCTTTCCCAAACAGTACAACAAACACCGTCTGCAGCAGTATCTTAATATCCAGGCTCAAAGACCAGTGGTCGATATAATGCAGATCATATTTTACGACATCATCAAAATTATCTATATCGCTCCGGCCGCTGACCTGCCACAGGCCTGTCAGCCCCGGCGTCATGCACAGCCGTCTTCTATAGTATGGCGTATATCTGGCAAATTCATCCTCCGTCGGCGGTCTTGTCCCCACAAGGCTCATATCGCCCTTTAATACATTCAAAAACTGCGGCAGTTCGTCGATGCTTGTCTTGCGCAGAAATCTGCCCACCTTTGTCACGCGGGGATCGTCTTCCATTTTAAACATCAGCCCCTGCATCTCGTTTTGCGCTTCCAGTTCCTTTTTCCGTTCTTCCGCGTCAAGATACATGGAGCGGAATTTATAAATCCGAAACCGGCGACCGTTTTTTCCGATCCGCGTCTGCGAAAATACAACCGGCCCCGGAGAATCCAGCCGGATTGCCAGCGCCACAAAAGGATATAAAAGCCCCGTCAGTAAAAGCCCCGTCAGGCTCCCCGCAATGTCGATCAGCCGTTTGATCACGCCCCGCCGGTTGTCCATCGGATGCAGCGCATATGTCACAACCGTAAATCCCGCGAATTCGCCCACGGACTGCGCGCGCGCGCCCGGCTCGGCCACGCCGATATTATAATGACAACTCATCCCCATCGCCTCCAGATCGGCGATCAGCCTTCGCAGAGCCGACTTCCCGACTTCCGGAAGATGAATAAACACCTCGTCCATCGGCATATTTTTTACGACTTCAATCACGTTGCTTCCGTCCGCGACGACCGGGACGCCGCAGAGCGACTGTCCCGCCATATCCCTGTCCCAGATTACCGCCGCCGATATTTCGCAGTCATACTCCGCCCCGTCGATCAGCAAAGGCAGTATCTTCTCCGCATTGTCCATATCCGTCACCGCCATAACCTTCGTCCTGCTCCGGTCGGCCGTATAATGCGCCCGCAGATACTTTTTCAGCAGCCCGTGACTGGCAAACATCACACACGCATGCAGGATCAGAAAATAGCCGAATACCAGCCGGGAAAAATTTTCCGCCTCCTTGAAAAAAAACAGGCTACACCCGAGAAAAATCAACAGCCCCGATACATGCTTGGCAACCGACTTCGCCTCCACATAATACCCCCGGCGCAGAAAATTCCTGCCGCTGCCGATCAGCGTGTCATATAACACGGTAAAGAGCAGAATCCACACACAGACAAGCACA
This sequence comes from uncultured Lachnospiraceae bacterium, assembly GCA_949935685.1. GTDB lineage: Bacteria > Bacillota > Clostridia > Lachnospirales > Lachnospiraceae > VSOB01. The sequence continues at coordinate 2,397 of CATLGN010000209.1, forward strand.
TAAGTGTTTTTGTGATGAATTCCCGGGAAAGATCCGTAGCGCAGCAGCAGCGCAGACAAATAGGACGCAATCACACATAAACAATCCGCCAGCAGGATACCATATATCTCTATCACCTTACTTCTTCTGTCTGTCCGCATAATTCCATTCCTTTTACCGGTTTATTGATTGCACATAATTAAAAAAAGTATACTACATCTGCCTTTTATTTACAACTTTTACCATTGTTTCGGTTGCCATTTCCCGAAAAAGCGCATACAATGGACAAAATAATATCTGGACAGGAGTGTTTATGATTATATGTACCCCGAAGACCTTTTAAAAATACTCAGACAAAACATAAAGCCACAGTGGAAGACTGCGTTCCGAACCGCCTTCTGCACCGGCCTTCTCATTCACCTGTACCGGCTGACCAATCATCTGCTGACCTGGGACTCCGTATACAATTTCCACAGTGATCAGAACGCCATCCATCTGGGGCGCTGTTTTCTGACATTATCATGCGGTATCGGTTCCTACTATGACCTCCAATGGATAAACGGCCTGCTCTCGCTGCTGTATCTCAGCCTCACGGCCGTATGTCTGACGGAGATTTTTTCCCTCCGCAGTAAAACGGCCATTTTCTTTCTGTCGGCGCTGACTGTGTCGTTTCCCGTTGTGGCCAGCACATTTGCCTATATGTATACGGCCGACGGCTATTTTCTCGCACAACTCTTTGTGACATTGGCCGTTGTGCTGACACTTTATAACCGGAAGGGTTTTCTGCCGGGCATGCTTCTGATCGCATTGGCCTACGGATCCTATCAGGCCTATATCTCTTACGCGGCAATGCTGATTCTCGTATGGAGTATCCTTCAGCTCATGGAAGAACGCCCCGTCCGCGCCCTTCTGCCCATGTGGGGGCGTTTTCTGCTTATGGGCGGCATGGGAACAGGTCTGTATCTGCTCTGTAATAAACTGCTGTCCGCCATGCAAAACGCCGCGCCGAGCAGTTACAACGGCATTGCCACCATGGGACTGCCCGGCGCGGATGATCTGCTCCCGGCTGTGAAAAACGGTATCATCGATTTTGTCTACTTCTTTTTCGGCCCGCTGGACCAATGCAGTCTGTTTCAGATTTTAAACGCCTGTCTGTTTCTCCTGCTCCTGCTACTCTTTCTTTTCATCATCCGGCAGGAAAAGCTGTATCAGAGAGCGCGGCTCCCCCGTCTGCTGATGATCCTGCTCTGCCTCTCTGCCATGCCCTTTGTCTGCTTTATGATTTATTTTATCTCTCCCGGCGTCCGGTATTATATGCTTATGTATGCGGGGCTGTGCCTGATTTACATGCTTCCCGCCCTGCTCTGGGACAAGATGTCCCGGCTGTCTCTCATAAGC
>CATLGN010000210.1 GCA_949935685.1 uncultured Lachnospiraceae bacterium
TCTGGCGGAAGAACTGGGGCGCAATCAGATGACCGGTTATCAGGATTCCACAACCAATCCCACGAGCGGGAAGGCTGTAATTCAATGTCTGACAAGAGATCTGCTTCGCATCGCAGATTTGCTGGACGAGGAAAAGCTGGAACGGTGTGTGGATATGATCTGCAGCAGCAGACGGATTTTTATTTCCGCTGTGGGCAATACGATTCCGGTGGCAATGGATTTTGCGTTTCGGCTTTGCCGTCTGGGAATCAATGCGAGCTGCGAGACAATCGTGGAATATGGCCTTGCCAGCATGGTACACGGCAACGGGAACGATCTGTTGATAGCCGTTTCACATTCCGGCAGCTCCAAGCATGTCGTACAGGCTGTGGAAGTGGCCAATCAGAAATCGATGCAGACAATGGCGATAACCGGATCGAGCAGCTCTCCGGTTGCCCGGCGGGTGCAGTTTACGATGCTGACGACGGTGGAAAACCCGCTGTTCGGAGAATACGGTGCGTCAAGCCACATTTATGAGCAGGCAGTGCTGGATGCGATTTTATACTTTGTCTCCGTGAGAGAGCAGGCAGAGCCGAACAGGCAGCACATAGAAGCGATGCTGGCTGAGTACAAGATTTAGAGGAGAAGAAAGGCTGATACTATGGCGTATACAGATCGTTACGAGACATACCTGAAGGAGAGTATTACGGACTTGGGAAAGAGCAGGGATTCCGACAGCCGGATTGTATTCGGATATACAAGCGATACGGATGTGCTGCTGACCTATGATGAAACGGCATTCAATGAGATTTTGAAGAACTATATGAAGACCGATATGTATTGCCGTGCGGACGATGTCATCGACAGCATGGAGACATTTGCCCGGTTTGTCACCTATTATATGAGTAACGGTCTCGGGGGAGAAGCGGATATTGTAAATGAAGAAGTGGTGCAATACCTGCTGTCCCATTTCCAGACACAGTACAGTCTGGGCGGCACCTGCGCACAGGGAGCCGCGGCGCTTGGGACGGTGGGAATGCCGCTGCTCGTACAGATTTCCGATAAATGTGAGAAAGTGTGCGAATTGATGGATTATCCGGGGCTGGAATGTATCCGGGACGGAAAACCCGTTCCCATCCGGGAGATCGCGGAAGGCGAGCCGGTATACCATATTATCTTTTCCTATACAAAAGGGGATACGTTCCGAATTGGCGATACGGTTTATACGGTACCCGTTTCCAACCGCCTGATTCTGGATTATGATACGATACATAAAGATATTGTGGTGGAAGAAGATTTTAAACGATATATTGAAGATCATGCGCAGGATATTATTTCTTATAATATATCCGGTTTCAATGCGATTATCGATACGGAGCTGACAGAGAGGCGGATGGAGGAACTGGGGCGGCATTACAGTGCGGTGAAAGAGAAAAATCCCGACTGTAAGATTTATTTCGAGAGCGCTCATTATTTAAGCCCGGATGTCAAACATCTTGTATACAGAGAAATATCGCGTTATGTCAATGTTATGGGGATGAATGAGGAAGAATTGGTGGCTCATACAAAGGAGTGCGGCGCGTCTCTGGATAACAGCAGCCTGCCGGATGTCCTGAAGGGGATGGAACTGCTGATTGAAAAGTATCGGGTCAACGGCATTATCCTGCATACGAAAGACTATTCCATGTATTATGGGGATGCAATGACGGGAACGAATATTGAAAAAGGGCTGACGATGGGAAATCTTCTGTCGGGAACCCGGGCGAGAGTGGGACATTACGGAAATCTGGAAGAGATCCGGGAGAGCCTGCAGTGTCCGCTGAGCGAAGTGGGGCTGGCATTTGCACAGGAACTGGAACAGATGGAGCTGGAGCGCAGCGCCTGTCTCGTGCCTTCCAGGTATATGGATAAACCGGTGTGCACGATCGGATTGGGGGATACGTTTGTGGCCGGGGTACAGTTTGGATTTATCCGTTAAGGAAAATAAAAAATAAGGTATGGTGAGTGTATGGGATATACGATGGGAATTGATCTGGGGACTTCGAGCCTTAAGACGGTAGTGATCGATGAGGGCGGCGCTCTGCAGGCCGTTGCGTCAAAAGACTATCAGTTTCAGTCCCCCTGCAGCAATTATGCGGAGCATGACCCGGAGGAATGGTGGGAAGCATGCGTTGATACAATCAGAAGGGCAATGGCGGAAAGCGGAATCCGGCCGCAGGAGATAAAAGGAATCAGTTTCTCCGGGCAGATGCATGGCGTCGTTGTTCTGGATCAGAACGGAAACAGTATCCGTCCGGCGATTCTCCACTGTGACGCGAGGAGCGGCAGACAGGTGGAGGAACTGAAATCGCTTTTCGGGATGGAGCAGATTCGAACGTTTATGATGAACCCTGTTTATACCGGCTTTCTTTTGCCGTCCCTTTTGTGGATCAGAGAAAATGAACCGGATCATTACGATAAGATCAGGCATGTTTTTCTGCCGAAGGATTATCTGACCTATAAACTGACCGGTCTGGTCGCTACGGACTATTCCGACGCATCGGCGACGCTGGCTTTCGATATGCGGAAGATGGGCTGGTCGGAAGAAATTCTGAGCCGGGTGCGGATTCCTGTGGAATGGTTTCCGGCGTGTTATGAAACGGGGCAGGTGATCGGAACGCTCACGGCGGAGGCCGCGGAGAAAACCGGCCTTCAGGCCGGAACGGCGGTTGTCGCAGGCGGCGGCGATCAGGTGATGCAGGGGATCGGAAGCGGGATTACGGAGATCGGCCAGGCTTCCGCCAATATTGGAACGAGCGGGCAGGTGTCGTTTCAGAGCGAACAGCCTTTGCTGAACCCGGATCTGAATACGAATACCTTCATGGGATATAAGAAAAACCGCTGGATCGTGATGGGCGCGATTATGAATGCAGGGCTCTGCTATAAGTGGTTTAACAGTCTTTTCCCAAAGACGGATTACGAGGAAATGAACCGGAGAATCGGTAAGGTAAGGCCGGGAAGCGGCGGCGTCATTTTTCTTCCCTATTTAAACGGGGAGCGTACGCCGCATCTGGATCCTGATCTGAGCGCTTCCTTTATTGGAATCAATTTGCGGACCGGAAAGGCCGAGCTGGCAAGAGCGGTCATGGAAGGTGTCAGCTATGCCCTGTATCAGTGTATCGAGCTGTGCGGCAGTCTGGGGCTGAAAGCGGATATGATGGTTGCGTCGGGCGGCGGCGCGCGGAGTATGCCGTGGCTGCAGATGCAGGCGGATATTTACAATGTCCCGTTAAAAGTGGCTGCGATCGAAGAACAGGCTGGGCTGGGCGCCGCCATAGCGGCAGGCGTGGGAGCCGGGGTTTATAAAAATATCAATGAGGGATGTAAGACGGTTGTAAAGTATCAGGATTTGGAGGTTTATCCTGACAGGCAGGCGCACGATTTGTATATGGAGTATTATCAGCTCTTTAAGGATGCATTTGGGGGCTGCCGGGACACGTTGCACAGGCTTACAATTTTGGGGAGAAAGAACGGGAAAGGAGAAGGAGAGAGTGACGGATAATAGTGCTTATATTCTGAATTGCGAAGGAATCTCAAAAGCATTCGGCGGAACGCAGGCTTTGAAAGACGTACAGCTTCATGTCAAAGCCGGTGAGGTGCATGCTCTTCTGGGAGAGAACGGCGCTGGAAAGTCCACCCTGATGAAGATTGTAATCGGTCTGATCAGACAGGATGAGGGAAGCATGGAATTTGAGGGGAAACCCTATCAGGCGAACGGGCCGGTTGACGCTTTGAATT
>CATLGN010000211.1 GCA_949935685.1 uncultured Lachnospiraceae bacterium
ATTTAGTTTATTGCGATAACGCAGGCAAAAAAGGCGAAAAAGTATTAGATAAAATTTTAGCGGGAACTAAGACAATGATTGTGCGCGGAGCAGCAGGAAGAAAAATTCCCCACAGCAGAGTTTTTGCGGGTGAACGTCTTTATTTCATGGAAAAAGGAAGTGCGCAGATAACGGCAACCGCTATTGTGAAAGAGGTGCAAAATTTTGTAAAGCTGTCCGATGAAGAAATCACAAAGACACTTACCGATAATCAGCATAAATTAAACTTATCGGATAAGCAAAAAGTACGGTGGCATAAAAAGTGCCTGTGCCTCGTGGAATTTGAAAATGTCAGAAAAATATCTCCCCTTGCTTTTGAACATCAGAAAAATATGGACGATTGGCTTATTTTAGAAAAAGTAGAAGATGTCATCGCAGGGACATGTATTCCGTACAATTACAACAATTCTAAATTTTGAATCAGGCGGCCTCCGGGCATTCCCATGAAAGTCACCCGCTTTCATATCGTCTGCGAAGCTGTCCGCAGGCACCGTCTATATCGCGCCCCATTTCCCTTCTGACCGTGACGTTGACCCGCCTTTTTTCCAGTCTGCTCTTAAAATCCTGCACATGTCTGTGGTTCGGGGCGGCAAAGCCCCGCTCCGTCACCGGATTGACCGGAATCAGATTGATATGGCAGCGCAGTCTTCCGGCAATCTGCGCCAGCCCCGCCACGTCCGCATCGCCGTCGTTGACACCGGCAATCAGGCTATACTCACAGGTAATCCGCCGTCCGGTCCGCTCCCCGTAATAGGCACAGGCGGAAAGCACTTCTTCCAGCGGATACTTTTCCGTTATCGGCATCAGCCTTTTTCTCTTTTCATCCGTCACCGCATGCAGGGAAAGCGCAAGCGTAATCTGCAGCCCCTCGTCCGCCAGCCGGCGGATGCCCGGCGCAATGCCGCATGTCGATACGGTGACATTGCGCTGGCTCATATGCAGGCCCTTTTCTCCCGTCAAAAGCGCCAGAAAACGAATCAGATTATCATAATTATCCAGCGGTTCGCCCATACCCATTACGACCACATTGCTGACCCGCTCGCCGCTCAGGCGCGTTATGGCATAGATTTGCTCCAGCATCTCGGAAGGCGCAAGCCCCCGCTCCAGCCCGTCCAGCGTGGAGGCGCAGAAACGGCAGCCCATCCGGCAGCCAACCTGCGAAGAAATACACACGCTGTTCCCATGATGATACCGCATCCGCACACTCTCCGTCAGATGCCCGTCCGGCAGCCGGAACAGATACTTCTCCGTCCCGTCCAGCCGGGACTTCTGGACTTGCACGGCTGTGAGAACCGGCAGCGCAAATTCGTCTTCCAGCCGGCGGCGCAGACCGCCCGAAAGATTGCTCATCTCCTGGAACGAGACGGCCAGCTTCTCATGCAGCCAACCGTATATCTGCTCTCCCCGGAACGGTTTTTCTCCCATCTCCGTAAGCGCTTCTCTTACTTCCTCTGTTGTCAGTGACTTTATATCCGTTTTCATTTTTTCCGCCTGTCACTCCCGTATCAGCCTTGCCATAAAAAAACCGTCCGTGTCATGGATACCGGGAAGAAGCTGAAAATATCCGCTGTCCACCGTATCCCCCGAAAAAAGCGCGGGCAGAAAAGGCCGCAGGCTCCCGGCCCGGAACGGGAATCGTTCCAGAAACCATTGCAGCATTTCTTCATTTTCCGCCCGGCTTATCGTACAGGTCGAATACAGTAAAACGCCGCCCGGCTTTACATACCGCTGTGCCGTTTCCAGTATCTGCCTCTGCAATGGCAGAAGGCTTTTGATTTCTTCCGGCCCCACGCGATATTTTATGTCCTGTTTCTTCCCGATTACCCCAAGTCCGGAACAGGGAACATCCGCCAGCACCACATCCGCACGGCCATAGAGGCTTTCGTCCGGCTGCCGGGCATCCCACTGTTCTGCCGTCAGAGCATCCGCCCGCATCCGGCGCCCGCTCTCTTCCAGCAGCGCCAGCTTACGCCCGGAAACGTCCCGCGCCAGCACCCGGCCGGCCCGTCCTGCCTTTTCCGCTGCAAACAGCGCTTTCCCGCCCGGCGCGGCGCAGACATCCAAAACAAAATCGCCTTCCCGGATGCCCGCGGATTCCACTGCCAGCACGGAACTCATATCCTGTACCGTAAAAAGCCCCGCCGCAAAAGCGCGGTTATTTTTCAGCCCGTCCAGCCCTTTCAAATGCCATACAAAAGGCAGGGCAGCGCTCTCGCGAATCAGGACACCGTTGCTTTCCAGTTCCCGCCGGACTGTCGCCCGTTCCGTATCCGATAAGCGTTCCCGCAAACGGATTGTCACAGGCTTTTCTTCCAGCAGCCCCCGCAATATCCGCTCCGTACACTCCCGTCCCTGCTCGTTGTCCCATTTTTCGATCAGCCAGGCCGGCATGGAATAGCGGACGGAAAGATACGCCGTGCGCTCTGTTTCCGGGTCGGGGTACACGATATGTCCCTTGCGGCCGCACAGGCTGCGCAGGACGCCGTTGACAAAGCCTTTCAGCGAGCGAAACGAACGCCGCGCCGCCAGTTTCACCGCCTCATCACAGGCGGCCCTGTCCGGTATGCCGTCCATAAACAAAATCTGATAAGCGCTCATACGCAGCAGTTCCCGTATCAGCGGTTTCATTTTCCCGACCGGGACGGAGGAAACGGCGCCGATACAATAGTCGAGCTCAATACGCCGCTCCAGCGTCCCCTCCGTCAGACGTTTGAAAAGAGCCTTTTCCCGCGCTTCCAGATAATCATATTTGTCAAGCGTCCCGCCGATAATCCGGTCGCTCCGTTCCCCGCCCCGGGCAATCGCCAGAAGCGTATCCAGCGCCAGTTCCCTTATATTGACACCGCTGCGGTTTTGTCTTCGCTTACGCTGCGGTTTTCCGCCCCGCTCAGTCATCGTCGTCCCGGCCTCTGCCGCCGAACAGCGCCACAAGCCGCAGAAGCTGCAGGATGGAAGCCGCTGCCGCCGCCACGTAAGTAAGCGCCGCCGCGCTCAATACTTTTCTGCACTGCTTTACTTCCTCTCCCGCCAGAATGCCCTGCCTGTCCAATATCTGCACCGCCCGGTTTGATGCGTTAAACTCCACCGGCAGCGTGACGATCTGAAACAGCACCGCCAGAGAAAATACCCATATTCCGATCTGTGCCAGGGAAAAATAACCGCCTCCCGGCAGGTCAAAACCGATTCCCAGAATCAGGCCGAGAATCACTAAGGGAAGTCCCAGCTTTGAGCCGATATTTGCCGCCGGAACCAGGGCGGAACGGAATTTCAGCGGAAAGTACCCTTCCCTGTGCTGCAGGGCGTGTCCGCATTCATGGGCGGCCACCCCGATGGCAGCCACTGAGGCAGAGCCATAAACAGAGTCCGAAAGCCGCAATACCTTTCCGGAAGGATCGTAGTGATCCGTCAGATTTCCTGCTATATGCTGGATCTGTACATCATGAATACCTGACATCTGCAGTATCCTCTGTGCCGCCTGGGCGCCTGTCATACCGCTTCTTGCCCTTACCCTGGCATATTTGCTGTAGGTACTGTTTACCCGTGAGCTCGCCCAAATGCATAAAACCGCGCCGATCAGAACCAAAATATAAGTAGGATCAAAATAAAATCCAAACACCCTTCCAACCTCCTGTCATGAACAATTCTATTCAAATTTAAGTCCCGCAGCCATTTCATTGCCTAAGAGGAACTCCCTGGTCTGCATCCGCCTTTTCCCT
>CATLGN010000212.1 GCA_949935685.1 uncultured Lachnospiraceae bacterium
TATAAAAAGAACTTCTGCTGATTCCCACAACCTCCGCCGCATCCTGCACGGTCGCCGCCTTTCCCGATTCCAAAAGCCGCTTCGCCTCCACGACCTTCAATAAAACTTCGGGAACCGCCTTTTGTTTCAATACAAAATATTTGCTCTCATCCTTCACGGTACACCACTCCTTCTGTCCGCTCTATAAGGACAATTGTCTGTCAACGAGAGATATTCTATCACAAAAGAAACGGGAATACAAGGGGGAATTTTCGAAAAAAAAGGCGCAGGCCAAATATCCGGACCCGCGCCTCTGTACACGATTTCGTCATTTTTTTATTTCATCAATATCCGTCAGATTTACGCCCGCTAATTTGCATTTGGCATAACCCTGCCTCCAAATTACAGCAAACTCTTATACAGCTCCGTAATATCTTCCACGCTTGTCTCGCGGGGATTGCCCGGTCTGCAGGCGTCGTCATAGGCAGACTGTGCCAGGAAGGGAATGTCCTCTTCTTTGACGATCTCTTTCAGATCTTTCGGAATGCCCACGTCTTCGGACAGTTTCTTCACCGCGTCGATCGCCGCTCTCCGGTATTCTTCCTGTGTCATAGACTCGGTTCCGGCTACGCCCATCGCCTGTGCGATATATTTATACTTATCCCCGGTCGCTTCCGCATTGTATTCCATTACCGTAGGCAGAATAATCGCATTGGCCACGCCGTGCGGCGTATCATACAGTGCGCCGAGCGGATGCGCCATCGAATGTACGATGCCAAGTCCCACGTTGGAAAAACCCATGCCCGCCACATACTGTCCGAGCGCCATATCTTCCCGGCCCTCGGGCGTATTGTCTACCGCGCCGCGCAGAGAACGCGCAATGATTTCGATCGCTTTCAGATGGAACATATCGGAGAGTTCCCATGCGCCCGCCGTAATATAACCCTCGATCGCATGTGTCAGCGCGTCCATACCGGTAGCCGCCGTAAGCCCCTTGGGCATGGAAGCCATCATTTCGGAATCCACAAACGCCACAACCGGAATGTCTTTCGGATCGACGCAGACCATCTTTCTGCTCTTTTCCGCATCGGTGATAACATAGTTAATCGTCACTTCCGCAGCCGTTCCTGCCGTCGTCGGTACGGCGAAGATCGGAACGGATTTATTTTTGGTGGGCGCCACGCCTTCCAGACTTCTGACATCCGCAAAATCGGGATTATTGATAATAATACCGATCGCTTTCGCCGTATCCATGGAAGATCCGCCACCGATCGCAATCAGATAGTCCGCGCCGGATTTTTTATAGGCTTCCACCCCGGTCTGCACGTTTTCAATTGTCGGGTTGGGTTTGATATTCGAATACAGCTCCTAGGGAAGTCCCGCGCCGTCCAGTACGTCCAGTACCTTTTTCGTCACGCCGAATTTTACCAGATCCGGATCGGAACATACAAACGCTTTCTGAAACCCTCTGCCTTTTGCCTCTGTCTCAATCTCTTTGATCGCCCCTGCCCCATGATACGATGTCTCGTTTAATACAAATCTGTTTGCCATACTGCCTTCTCTCCTTTTCTGCACATATGTCACAAGTTGCAGGCAAAAACCATTGCCCATGACAAACATTATAGCACAGAAAGAAAGGAACGGACAACCGGTTACAGCACTTTATTCAGAAAATCAATCGTGCGGGGCTGTGTCGGATGTAAAAGCACCTCCTGCGGCGTGCCTTCCTCCACAATCACACCTTCATCCATAAAGATAACACGGCTCGCCACCTCTCTCGCAAAGCCCATCTCATGGGTGACAACAACCATCGTCATGCCGTCCTTCGCCAGCCCTTTCATAACTTCCAGCACTTCGCCGACCATTTCGGGATCAAGCGCGCTCGTAGGCTCGTCAAAGAGCATAATATCGGGATTCATGGCCAGCGCTCTGGCGATCGCCACACGCTGTTTCTGACCGCCGGACAGCTTGCTCGGATAAACCTCTGCCTTTTCCGCCAGGCCGACCATCGCCAGCAGTTCCATGCCCTTTTTATGCGCTTCCTCTTTGGTCATCTTTTTCAATTCCACCGGCGCCAGCATAATGTTCTGAATCACGTTCAGATTGGCAAACAGATTAAAGTGCTGGAACACCATGCCGATATTTTCCCGCGCCTTGTTAATATTAATCTTTTTATCCGACAGGTTATAGCCATCTACAATCACTTCCCCCGCCGTAATCGTCTCCAGTGCGTTCATGCACCGCAGAAATGTGCTTTTACCGGAACCGGACGGACCGATCAGGCAGACAACCTCGCCTTCCCCGACTTCCACATCCATCCCCTTCAGTACTTCCAGATGCCCGAAGCTCTTTCGAAGTCCCTTTACACTGATCTTGCTCTCTCTATTTTCCATGGGAAATCTTCCTTTCCAATGCCCGTGCCGTCTTTGAAAGCGTCGTAATAACGATCAGATACATAACGGCGATAATCGCCCACATGCGGAATGTTTCAAAATTCCGTGCAATTACGATCTGCCCCGCCTTCACCAGTTCCGGGAAACCGATCACGGAAAGAATCGACGTATCCTTCAGCGTAATGATAAACTGGTTGATAATCGAAGGAATCATAACCCGGATCGCCTGCGGCAGGACTACCTTGCGCATGGCCTTCCCATAGGGAAGCCCCAGACTCCGCGCCGCCTCCATCTGCCCTTTGTCGATCGACTGAATGCCGGCGCGCACGATTTCCGCCATATAAGCGCCCGCATTCATACTCAGCGAAATAATACCCGCCGTCAACGCTTCCAGCCGGACACCGGTCGCCATGGGAATACCGAAATAAACAAAAAATGCCAGCACGATCAACGGGACACCCCGGATACAATCTATGTATATATTGGCGATAATATTGAACGCCCTGTTTTTGGACACGTTCAGCAGACCGAAGAACAGACCGATAAACGCCGCAAAAACAAGTGACAACAGGGTAAGCTCCAGCGTTTTTCCCATTGCGGCGAGCAAAAACAGGCCATTCTCCATGATCAGATTCAAAAACGACATTGCAGACCATCCTTCCTCTCAGTTCTGTACGTAAGTGACCGCACATGCCCGCCGCGGGCATATGCGATCCATTTATATACGGAAATCTTATTTTGTGTATGTTGCTATGATTTCATCATACTTCCCGTTTTCCTTGATATTCTTCAGGCCGGCCTGGAACATTTCCATCAGTTCCGCATTTTCACCTTTCTTTACGGCAAACCCGTACGGTGTCTGGGATTCGTTCACATCGCCGGGCATTTCCATGCCTGCGCCCTGCTGGATGTTATACGCCATAACCGGATAGTCTTCAAAACATGCAACCGTGTTGCCTGTGATAACGTCCTGATACATTGTCGGGGAGTCGGAAAACTCCACAATCTCAAAGCCGTGTTCTTCCGCAATGGATTTCGCAAACGCCGCGCCGTTTGTACCGGTCTTAACCGCCACTTTCTGACCGGACAAGTCTTCGAAAGAAGCGATTTCAGAGCCCTTCGCCACAGCCATCGTCACGCCCGCGTCATAATACGAATCGGAGAAATCGAATTTCTGCTTTCTCTCGTCCGTAATGGACATACCGGCAATCACACCGTCCGCCTGTCCGGATTCCACAGCCAGCAGCGCGGCGTCAAATCCGAGCGGCTGCAGCTCATAGGTAAAGCCCTGGTCCTCCGCAATCGCAGCCAGCAGATCTACGTCAATTCCG
>CATLGN010000213.1 GCA_949935685.1 uncultured Lachnospiraceae bacterium
AAATATGTTTTTAATTTGGATAATATTCGTATACCACAAAAATTTTATCGGTCGGTCAACAATATGCGGGGAGCAAATCCCGGAAATGTATGGGAATTTTCTCATATGCATTATTGTAATCAAAATCGTCAAAAGCATCCGACACAAAAGCCGGAAGCTCTGTATGAGCGGATGATTTTGGCTTCTTCAAATAAAGGAGATACAGTTCTGGATCCGTTTCTGGGCAGCGGCACGCTCTTACGGGTATGTCAGCAGACTGGAAGGAGTGGAATCGGAATAGACAATAACCCGGAATATATAAAAATGTCAAATGAGAGACTGGCTATGCCTTTTACAGGATTTGACAGTATTGACGAACGAATGAAAAGAGTCCCTAATGATCTGAATGATGCAAAGATACGAATGGAGTATATACAGAATCATATCAAATGGTTTTTAGAAAATCATTCCGATGCCATAGACGAGTTTGTTGAAGAAGTGAAACACAAATATGGTAAAAAATTGGTCGAAGCGGGACAAGATGCTCTGATTGAGCAATTAAAAGAAAAAACAGGATAAATTCTGAACTTTAAAACATTATCGTCAGAATCGAGAGAAAAAATTTTCACGGCGCAATGCTTCGGGGAGCCAAACAGACACCTCGTTTGTTGCGTTTGCCCTGCTGTTACGATCAGTCTGTATTGACATCACACACATAATTTAGTATACTAAAGTGCTAAATCATCACACATAATAAAGGAAGCAAGCATATGCAGAAACGACTGGTACATACGCCGGAGGGCGTACGGGATATTTACGGGGAAGAATATGCCGCCAAGCTGGCGGTGGAAGGGCAGATCGGCAATGTGTTCCACCGTTACGGTTATCGGGACATCCAGACGCCCACATTTGAATTTTTCGATGTGTTTTCACGGGAAATCGGTACGAAACCGTCCAAAGATCTGTACAAATTTTTTGACAAAGAGGGTAATACGCTTGTTCTGCGGCCGGATTTTACGCCGTCGATCGCCAGATGCGCAGCCAAATATTTTGCGGAGGAGCGCAGGCCGCTGCGGTTCTGTTATCAGGGAAATGCGTTCAGCAATACGTCCGAACTGCAGGGGAAGCTGAAAGAGGCGACGCAGATGGGGTGCGAATTGATCGGAGACGGTTCGGCACAGGCGGACGCCGAGATGGCGGCCATGATGATCGAAGCGCTGAAAAGCGCCGGACTGACGCAGTTCCAGGTCAGCATCGGGCAGGTGGAATATTATAAGGGAATCTGCCGGGAAGCCGGGCTTTCGGAAGAAATGGAACTGGAGCTGCGGGAATATATCTCTTCCAAAAACTATTTCGGAGCGGAAGATTTTCTGATTCGGCGGGATGTGCCGGAGCGATACCGCGGTATCCTGATCCGATCGGCGGAACTGTTCGGCGGGATGGAAGTGTTGAAAGAGGCGCGGGAGTCGGTGACGAACGAACGGTCGATTGCCGCGGTGCGGCGGCTGGAACAGATATATGAGACGCTGTGTGCTTATGGAGTGGAGCAATATGTTTCCTTTGATCTGGGAATGTTGAGCAAGTATCATTATTATACAGGCGTGATTATGCGCGCCTATACATATGGAGCGGGAGACGCCGTTATGACGGGCGGACGTTATGATAAGCTGCTCGGTTATTTTGGCCGGGAACGGCCGGCGGTCGGCTTTATGGTCGTGGTTGATTCGCTGATGTCGGCGCTTTCGAGGCAGAAGGTGGGAACATCGGTGAAAGCGCGGGCGGCTGTCATCCCATACCGCCCGGATACATTTGCCCAGGCGGTGGCAGAGGCGAAAGCGCGCAGACAGGCGGGAGAATGGATTGAACTGATACCGGAGGCGGCGGAATAGATGAAAGAGGACATGCGTTATTTGACATTTGCACTGGGAAAAGGGCGTCTGGCGGAGAAAACGCTGGAAATGCTGGAAGCGATCGGAATTACCTGCGAAGAGATGAAAGATAAACGTTCCCGTAAGCTGATTTTTGTCAACGAGGCGTTGCGGCTGAAGTTTTTCCTCTCCAAAAATCCGGACGTGCCCACCTATGTGGAGTATGGGGCGGCGGACATCGGTGTGGTCGGCAGCGATATTCTGCGGGAGGAAAACAGACGGGTCTACGAGGTGTTGGATCTGGGATTCGGGAAATGCCGGATGTGCGTCTGCGGACCGGCGGAGGCGGCGGAGTTACTGCAGCATCATGAAATGATCCGGGTGGCGAGCAAATATCCGGGAATTGCCAAGGATTATTTTTACAATAAAAAACATCAGACGGTGGATATTATCAAACTAAACGGCTCCGTGGAACTGGGGCCGATCGTGAAATTGTCGGATGTGATTGTTGATATTGTGGAAACGGGGTCTACGCTGCGGGAAAACGGTTTGTGCGTGCTGGAAGAGATCTGTCCCGTTTCCGCCCGGATGATTGTCAATCAGGTCAGTATGCAGATGGAAGCGGAACGAATCAAACGGATTATCGGTATGCTGCGGGAGGTTTGCTAAAGCGTCGGCGGCACGGGGAAAGGAACGGTTATGGCTTTGATAAAGACAGTAAAACTTACAAAAGAGACAAAGCGGGATCTGCTACAGACGCTGCTAAAACGCAGCCCGAACAATTACGGGGCATATGAAGGCGCGGTGGCGGAGATCGTCGGCAGGGTCAGAGAAGAAGGGGACCGGGCATTGTTTGCCTATACGCAGCAGTTTGACAGATGCATGATCGATGCAGACAGTATCGTTGTCACGGATGCGGAGATTCGGGAGGCGTTTACCCTGCTGGAAGCGGATTTTGTGGAAGTGATGGAAAAGGCTGCGGCCAATATCCGCGCCTATCATGAAAAGCAGGTCAGGAACAGTTGGTTTGACGTGCAGGAAGACGGGAGTATACTGGGGCAGAAAATTACGCCCATTGCCCGGGCCGGCGTTTACGTGCCGGGCGGAAAGGCCGCCTATCCCTCCAGTGTGTTGATGAATGTCATTCCCGCGAAGGTGGCGGGGGTAAAGGAAATTATTATGACGACGCCGCCGGGGCCGGACGGCAGAATCAATCCCGGGACGCTGGCGGCTGCGCATATTGCGGGCGTGGACCGGATCTACAAAGCCGGGGGCGCACAGGCGATCGCGGCGATGGCATTTGGCACGGAGAGCATTCCCCGTGTGGACAAAATTACGGGGCCGGGTAATATTTTTGTAGCGCTGGCTAAAAAAGCGGTGTACGGCTATGTCAGTATCGATTCGATCGCCGGGCCGAGTGAAATTCTCGTATTGGCGGATGAGACGGCCAATGCCCGCTATGTGGCGGCAGATCTGCTTTCGCAGGCGGAACATGACGAACTGGCTTCAGCCATCCTGATTACGACGGATGAAACGCTTGCCCGGCGGGTGGAAGCGGAGATTGAGACCTTTCTTTCTTCTCTTTCCAGAAAAGAAATAATAGAGAAGTCGCTGGAGAACTATGGGTACATTCTGATCGCGGAGACAATGGAAGACGCCGTTGACGCGGCCAATGCGATCGCCAGTGAACATCTGGAAATCCTGACGGCCAATCCGTTCGAAGTGATGACAAAAATCCACAATGCAGGCGCGATATTCCTGGGGGAATATTCCAGCGAACCGCTCGGCGACTATTATGCGGGACCGAATCATATTCTCCCGACCAATGGTACGGCGCGGTTTTTCTCGCCGCTTGG
>CATLGN010000214.1 GCA_949935685.1 uncultured Lachnospiraceae bacterium
CCATGTGTAAAGGGATTGCAGTTCATCACCACCGCGCCGATGGACAACTGCTTGTCATATAATTCTCTCCAGCTGGCCTGATATGTCTCAAGCGAGACTTGATACCTCTCTGGAATAATTTGTTTGGTTTTGCTGTTTGACACAGCCGGGCCGCTGAAAAAGTTCTCCCTCTGCATCAGCTCGAACATCTTATCAGCAATCAAACGCATTCCGTTTTCATTCAAGTGGTTCAAATAATCTACGAAAATTTCCCCATAAGAATGAGGACGGCAAGAAGTATGCGACAAGTCCAGTACCGTCATTCCTTCCGGCACGTCTTGGAGCGAATAAAAGACAATGTCTCCCGGATGAACAGGGAGCGAATTCAAAATCCGGAGCTGTTCCTGACTAAAGCTATCCGGCCCGTTTGAGTTGCTAGAAAGGAAAAATCCATAATTTTCCACGATGAAATTCTTCTCGGGGATTACTTCGTTACACGTTCTCTGTAAAATCGACGCGGTCGTATTTCGGTCTGAGACGCAATATCCAAACGAAATACACCGGCCAACAATATATATGGTTCGTTCGGCGCGCTCTGGCTGATCCGTTGTGACACGATGTCCCATTGAAATATTGACGAGGTCTCCCTTTCGATCTTCCAACCGTCGGATCCCGGAGGGATCCAGATACGGCCTGTATACGGTTCTCACTTCCCGTATATCCTCCTCATTGGGGAAAAACATACGCAATGAGTAATAGCTCGGATGATTCATGTATCGTTCAACATCAGCCGTTACATGCACGTTTTGCGAAATAAACTTCTCTGATTCTGTCAGATTCCCAGTGGGAAACTTCGGATAAGTAAAGCAGATAACCGCAACCCCCGGATGGCTTTCCTGAAACCTTTCAACGCCTTGCGCCTCACTGGCCGGACGCGTACAGAGCAATCCTTTGGAATACGCGTCAAACACGACCTTATCAATCAGACGGTTCTGGTCTCTGTCGTAGACGATGATATTATACCCTCTCATATTCAGGGACAGGTCCGTTCCATTGATTATGATTTTCCCCGCTCTGGGCGGGACTTCGTATCCACGGCTTTCCAGGGATATCTCCGTATCGCCGACGGTCCCGCTCCACTTTACCGCCTGGGTCCGGCTGGAAGGCAGTTTTTCAAAAATCCGCTCATTCCGGTCAATTACCGCCGCATAAGCGTATCGATATTTTCCATACAGATTTTCCTTCAGCCCAAGCGCCATCAGCTTCGATATCATCTCCGATGTAATGCTCTCCCCAAACGGGGTATCGCATACGGCAATTAGAACCGTATATCGCGCCGCCGCTTCCTTCAGCAAATCCAGATATCGGGAGAAATCCATTTCGCTGGTCAGCGCTTCCTCGTCAAAATTGCAGACATCTGTGAAACTTGATTCTATAGTTTCTATGGGCGGTCTTGTCTTATGGCTGCCGCGGGGGGAGGATTGGGGATTTTTGTCTGAAAACTACAATCTTCGCCTGATCTCCTCAAGTTCTTCATTGTCCTCCATCCCTATTTCGTCAAGTTCCCGCACAATAGCCCGGCACTTTTCTGTCTGGCTTTGATTCAAATAATGCCGCGCCAACGCTGTCTTTCCAAACAGGAAAGCAGGGATATGCTCCAGCTGGGCAGCAATATCCAAATACAACTGCAAAAAACCTTCAACGCCGGTCTTGACACATTTGTCCAGCAGAAGCCCAGTCATCGCGTCCAGGGCCTCCTCGCCGCGCTTCTGCCACAGCAGCCAATAAATTTCACGGTATTTTCGCAAAAAAGGCAGGCTCCACCCTGTCAGCAGCGGATTGCCGTCCGCCAGGTTTTGCAGGAGCATTCCCAAATCATACTGCTTGGTATACCGCTTCTTCTCAATCAGATCCAGCAGCCCCTCAACCAGCGCATCCCGATTGTCCCGGCGAAGCGCCTCCAGCAGCTTTTGTTCATGCCGGAAAAGGCCCACGCTCTCGGCTGTAACGGCAGGTGCGCAGTTTGGGACCGCCACCTCCAGCGCCTTGTGAAAACCTTCCGCAGCGGGCGCAGCAGTGAGCAAAACGGACAGCATTTGCACCCGCAGCTTGTCCCGGCAGCGGGCGATGGCCTCGTCGGTGTCGGCATAAACTTCTTGAGTGGTCGGATGCTCGGCAATGGCACAGTATTCCGCCAGCTTTTCCTCCAAGGCAAGGTCAGAGGTGCATAAAACGTCCAATGTATCCGACACAGCATTTGCGTAGACAATGTGAAGAAAATGGAGGTTCCGTTCACTGATAGGTCCGTACTGAGCGAGGAAATCAATGGCGTCCTGATGAAGGATCACATTGGATTTAAAGCGGTTGGGCAGATAAATATGAGAGGCGGATTTGTTGCGGAGCAGGTAATGATGCAGCACGGAATTGTCTACGCAGACGCGCTTTGCCTGCCGCAGCCAGGCGAACGCTTCCATCGTATCCGACCCATTTCTGATCTGTTCCCGTTCAACGATCGAAACATCAGCCTCGATGAAAGTCTTCCACCGGATCAACTTTCCCCATACAGTTCTGAAAAACATATGGTAATACGGAAAAAACTCCGCATACCGGGGCGGGTCCATAATGATTCTCTGATCAACGCCGCGGACCCCAGCGGCCGCCGTCTCATCCCCCTCTCTGTGGAACACAGTTCCTGTACAGACAATATCAAAATCCCCGTCCTCCGCAATGCGAAGCAGTCGCTCCAGATGGTCCAGCTCCCACCAATCATCCGAATCCAGAAACGCGACATAATCTCCCTTCGATGCTTTCAATGCCGTATTCCTTGCAGCAGCTACTCCGCAGTTTGTTTCATGCAGAAGTATTTTGATTCTATGATCCTTTTCAGCATATTCCAGTGCAATTTGATAAGTATTGTCTCTCGAACAATCGTCTACAATAATCATTTCCCAATTGCCGTACGATTGTGCTCTGACTGATTCTATACATTCTTCTATATACTCAGATGCATTGTATGCCGGCGTAATGACAGATACCATAATCTGCTGCTTTTCAATTCGCCGTGGTATCTCCTGCTTTTTCAGCTTCCCTGTTCCCCCTTCAATCACACCATCCGATACCGCTACTGATGTTATGGTTCCCAAGAAACACTTTAAATCAAAAAAGAAGGCTTTCAGACCTCCTTTTCGCAAATGTTTCACATATTCTCCATCTAATGCAGATTTTACCGGAATTTCCAATTCATCACGTCCGTTAATCTGCGCCCACCCCGTCAGACCGGGCATGACACTAATGGCGCCATAATTCTCTCGTTCTTCTACCAGATCCTTTGGGTTCCAAAGTGCTGGCCTGGGGCCAATAATACTGATACACCCTCTTAAAATATCCCATATCTGCGGAAGTTCATCCAATGAAGTACGTCTAAGCACTTTCCCTACCCTCGTTATATATTGATCCGGACATTGCAGCTGATGTGTCGGTACATTATGAGGCGCCGATTTACGCATACTTCTGAATTTATGCAGGTTAAAAAACGCTTTACCTTTTCCCACCCGTTTCTGTGTAAAAAAAACAGGTCCGGGATCGTCCATATAAATAACAATACTAATCAGGCCAAACAATGGCGATAAAAGAATTAACGCCACAAAAGACAATATGCGGTCAATCGCCGGTTTGATTTTTCTTTCATAAACTGTGGGAATCCGGTTATCCT
>CATLGN010000215.1 GCA_949935685.1 uncultured Lachnospiraceae bacterium
AAAGCGGTGATCTGCGTCCATCTTTACGGTACGCCGGCAAAGCTGGATGAGATTATGGCAGTCTGTGAGGCGGCGGGCATTCCCATGATTGAGGACGCGGCGGAATCGCTGTCCGCCACATACAAGGGGAAACAGACGGGGACATTCGGCGCATTTGGCATTTATTCGTTTAACGGGAATAAGATTATTACGACCTCGGGCGGCGGTATGCTTGTGTCGGATAACAAAGATGCGATTGACAAAGCGCGTTTTCTGGCGACGCAGGCCAGAGATCCGGCCAGACATTATCAGCACTCCGAGATTGGGTATAATTACCGCATGAGCAATGTGGACGCGGGCATCGGCAGAGGACAGTTGAAATCGCTCGATCTGCACCGCCGGCAGAAGCAGGAAATCTATCATACGTACCGGCAGGCGTTTGCCGATATGCCGGAGATTGCCATGAACCCTATGAATCCGGACGGAGAGGCCAATAACTGGCTGTCCTGTATGACCATTGCGCCGGACTGCGGGGTGACGCCGGATATGGTGATGGATGCGCTGGCCGCCGAGAATATCGAATCGAGGCCGATCTGGAAACCGATGCATCTGCAGCCGGTGTTCGCGGATTGTGAATTTTTCGCGCATACGGAGGCAGGAAGTGTGAGCGAGGACATATTTACCCGGGGACTGTGCCTGCCGAGCGATATTAAGAATACAAAGGACGATATGGATCGGATTATCGTGACAATAAGGAAAGTATTTGGGAAGTAGTGTTATGTATCGAACATTTGTAAAACGGGGACTGGATCTTATCCTGTCGGGTATGGCATTGCTTTTGCTGAGCCCGCTTTTTCTGATTGTGGCGGTGCTTGTGCGGATTAAACTCGGCAGTCCGGTTATCTTTCATCAGGAGCGGCCGGGGTATGGGGAGCGGATTTTTACGCTCTGTAAGTTTCGCACGATGACGGACGCACGGGATGCCGGCGGGGAACTATTGCCGGACAGTGAACGGCTGACGGGGTTCGGTTCCTTTCTGCGCAAGACGAGTCTGGATGAGCTGCCGGAATTGTGGAATATTTTCCGCGGCGATATGAGTATCATCGGTCCCCGGCCGCTGCTGACCGGGTACCTGCCGTATTATACGGAACGGGAGCGACTGCGTCATACGGTGCGGCCGGGACTGACGGGGCTGGCGCAGGTCAGCGGCCGGAATTTTATCGCCTGGGACGCGCGTCTGGAAAAGGACGTGGAATATGTGGAGCATTTGTCATTTCTGACGGATTTAAAGATTCTGTGGAAAACCGTTATGGTCGTATTAAAAGAAGAGGATGTGGCAGTGGAGACCGATTCGGTGGAAGGGTATCTGTGGGACGAACGGGAAAAACTGCGATAGAAGGTGGACGGAATGAACTGGAATGAACTGCAGACGCCCTGTTATATCATCCATAAAAAGGAGCTGGATGCGGGCATTGCGCTGCTGCAGGCGGCGTTGGAAGAAAACTGGAATCATTATACGGCTGGATATTCGTTTAAGACCAACGCGCTGCCGTGGGCGCTGTTACAGATGAAAGAGGCCGGCCTGTGCGCGGAGGTCGTCTCGGAAGACGAATACGATCTGGCTGTATATCTGGGGTTTTCAAAAATCATATATAACGGCCCGGTCAAGGGGAAACGTACGTTTCTCCATGCGCTGCGCAGCGGCGCGATCGTCAATCTGGATGCAGGGCGGGAACTGGACTGGCTGGAGGAATCGGGTCTGCGGGATGTGACGGTCGGGCTGCGGGTGAACTTTGATCTGGAGGCCGAGTGCCCGGGGGAAACATCGTCGGGGCGGGACGGCGGCCGGTTTGGATTTTCGTATGAGACGGGCGGACTGCGGGATGCCATGGAACGGCTTGACAAAATGGGTGTGAAGCTGTCGGGGCTGCATCTGCATGCCAGCTCAAAAACGCGGAGCGTGAACATATACCGCGCGCTGGCGCGCAAGGCCGTGCAGATCAGCCGGGAATATCGTCTCAGCCTGTCCTATGTGGACATCGGCGGCGGCTATTTCGGCGGAATGGACAATAAGCCGAAGTTTCCGGATTATATGAGAGCGATACGGGAGGAACTGCTGGCGGGATTTACGCCGGCGCAGACGATGCTGATCGTAGAGCCGGGCACTTCGCTGATCACACCGCCGGTCGAATACGTCAGTACGGTTGTGGACTGTAAGGATACGCATGCCGGCCGCTTTGTCGTGACCGACGGCAGCCGGAGCGACATCGATCCGCTGCACGGGAAACGGTCGTATTTTCATAAGATCAGGTATGGGGGGACGCCCGGATGGGCGGCCGGCGACGGGGATGACATATGCCCGCCGGAGCGCACACCGATGGAAAAGCAGGTGATCTGCGGATTTACCTGTATGGAAAATGACCGGTTGTTTGTGATGGAAAATAAGGCGCAGCTCCGGCCGGGGGACCGGATCGTCTATCAGAAAGTGGGCGGCTATACGATGTGCCTGACGCCGCTGTTTATCCGCTATTTTCCGGCGGTCTACGCGGAGGAAAACGGCGCATATACATGTGTCAGGGAACACTGGGGCCCGGAGGAATATGTGGCGAAATCCCTGCCAGGAAATATATGAAAACAGTCGGATGTGAACAGGACAGAGGACGGATATGAAAGAGATAACGATATTGATCGCGAGCTGCGGTACAAGGAATAAGGTCGTACAGTACTTTAAAAAGGCGTTGTCCGGCAAGGGGCGGGTGGTCGCAACAGACTGCAGTCCAAACGCGCCGGCATTGTACGAGGCGGATGTGCATTATATTGTGCCGCGGATTACGGAAGCGGGCTATATGGATGTACTGTACGATATTTGCAGAAAGGAAGCGGTGACAGGCATCCTTTCCCTGATTGACCCGGAACTTTCACTGCTGGCGCTGCATGTGGCGGATTTTCAGGCGATGGGGGTCACAGTGATCGGTTCCTCGTACGAACTGTGTGAACGGACATTGAACAAATGGGAAATGTATCAATGGCTGGCGGCGCATGGCTATCGCTGTGCCCGCTCTTATATGGACGTGGAGGCGTTTCTGGTGGATATGCGGGCGGGACTGCTCTCATGGCCGGTCTTTGTCAAACCGGCGAAGGGCAGCGCAAGTATCGCCATCTCCACGGCTTATGATGAGGAAACGGTGCGGCTTCTGGTCAGTCACGGGGAAGAAATGATGATACAGGAATTTCTGGACGGACAGGAGATCGGCGCGGACTGTTATATCGATCTGCACAGTGGAAAGACGGTATCCGTTTTTACGAAAAAAAAGCTTGTCATGCGGGCGGGGGAAACCGATAAGGCTGTCTCGTTCCGGGAGGATAAGCTGTTTACGCTGATTACGCGCTTTATTGATGAAATGGGGCTGCGCGGGCAGATCGATATTGATATTTTCGAGATCGGGGGAGAATATTATATCTCGGAAGTCAATCCCCGGTTCGGCGGCGGTTATCCGCATGCGTATGCCTGCGGCGTCGATCACATGACGCTGATCGTAAATAATCTGGAAGGAAAAGAAAACGCCGTGGCCATAGGGCAGTATGAGGACGGTCTGATTATGATGAAATACAATGAGATAATGCTGCGGAAAGGTTCGCCGGATGCATGAAAACAGTACTGATTGCGATT
>CATLGN010000216.1 GCA_949935685.1 uncultured Lachnospiraceae bacterium
AAAGCAGTATGGTTATATTCAGGCGGTACTGGGCGGCATCGGCGCGGTTTCGCTGATTGTGGCGGCTATCGGTATCACCAATACGATGATGATGTCGATCTACGAACGGACAAAAGAGATCGGCGTTATGAAGGTAATCGGCTGCGATATGGGCGATATACGCACATTGTTTTTGATGGAGGCGGGCTTTATCGGCCTGATCGGGGGTCTGATCGGCATTGTATTCAGCTATTTGATCTCGCTGGTGATCAACCGGGTCGTGGCGGGGATGGGAATGGAGATGACACTCTCCTGGATTCCGCTCTGGCTGGCGGTTTCTTCCGTTTTTTTTGCCGTTTTCGTAGGGATGGCGGCGGGATTCTTCCCGGCGCTGCGCGCCATGCGTCTGAGTCCGCTGGCGGCGATCCGCAGGGGTTGAAACTTGAAAATGAATCGTGTATAATAGACAGAAAAATACACAAAGGAAGTAGGAAAAATGGGAGAAAATGGTATGAAGAACACAGGGGGCTGGCGCAGCAATAAATGGTTCCGCGCCGCAATCCCCGCACTGTTGCTGCACTGCAGCATCGGTACGGTTTACTGCTGGTCGATCTTCAGTCAGGAGATTGCCGATTATATCGGTTTTTCCAAAGGAGCGACCGAATGGGCGTTCAGTTTCGCGATCTTTTTCCTGGGAATGTCGGCGGCGTTTCTGGGCAATGTCGTGGAAAAGGACATCCATAAATCTTCTCTGCTGGCGGCGATTTGCTTCGCTGCAGGTATGGCGGGGACAGGCTTTTTTATCTACTATGGCGGACAGCACAAAGGAAGCGCGCTGGCGCTGGCGGGGATTTACCTCTGCTATGGCCTGATTATGGGAATCGGTCTGGGGACCGGCTATCTGTCTCCGGTCAAGACGCTGATGCTTTGGTTTGAAGACCGCAAAGGTCTGGCGACCGGTCTGGCCGTAGCGGGATTCGGCGCCGCCAAGGCGATTGCAAGCCCGATTATGCAGGCGATGCTGAACGGTCTGGGAGAAGGCGGCATTTATAAGATGTTCCTGATTCTGGCTGTCGTTTATTTCATCATGATGTTTGTGGGCCATCTGTTGCTGAAGAAACCGGAAGGCTGGCATGAACCGAAGAAGCAGGAAAAAGGACAGGGGGCGCTGGACGTCATCCGTTCGAAGCCGATTGCCAATTATATCGGTATCTGGCTGATGTTCTATATCAATATCACCTGTGGCCTTGCACTGATTTCACAGGAAAAAATGATCGTGAAATGTATCGGTCTGGCCAGTGCGGCCGGCATTATCGCAACCGTTTCCGCAGTCTTCAATGCGGGCGGCCGTCTGGGCTTTTCCGCTTGGGCGGATACGATGAAAGACAGAAATACGATTTATAAGATTATCTTTGTGCTTTCTATCGCCTTTACCGGCATTGTACTCGTAACGGGCGGTATCCAGAACGGAGAGGGCAACATGCTGCTGATCGCTCTTGTGCTGGGGCTGATTTTCGTTGTCAATGCGGGTTACGGCGGCGGTTTTTCCAATGTGCCGACGCTGCTTTCCGACCATTATGGGATGGGAAATATCAGTGCCATCCACGGCATTACCTTATCGGCATGGGGATTTGCGGGTCTGACCGGTAATCAGATGGCGACATGGATTGTGAATACATTTGGCAGTCCGGTGGAGATCGAACATGCGCTTGCCGACGGCAGCGTGGAGATTCTGACCGTAAATCCGAGCGGGTATCAGTGTGTTCTGTATGCAACAATCGTTTTATATATTGTTGCACTCATTATTGCACTGGTTCTGGTGCGGCCGACGGACAAGGCAAAAGCATCTAAAGGAAAAAGATGAGAAAATGGTTTTCTGACAGAAAGATTCTGGCAGCGCTGGCAGTGATGGGCATTCTGACAGTCTGTTTGACAGTCTGTTCCATACTGATTAACCGAATCGCGGAAGATGCGAGTCTGAAAATATTGCAGGATGATGCCGCGCAGTTGGCGCGGGAAGTCCGAGTGCGGATGGAGAGTGACCGCGGGAAGATGGAGACGGTGGCAAAGATACTGGCGGGCTATGATACTTTGGGCTCGCCGGAGTCACGGAAGCATCTGGCGTCTCTGGAGCAACAGGACGATATTGTGCCGGCCGGAATCCTCACCCGCACGGGTGGTTTCAGCTTTTTTGGGGACCAATACGGTGATTTCGAACGGATGCCGGATTTTGCGGCGGAGGTGGAGAAAGCGCCGTATGTTTCGGGTGTATGCAGTGTTCCGGGAGAGGATACAAAGTATATTTATCATGCCGTTCCGATTATACGGGACGGCATAACGCTTGGCATTCTGTATGGCATTGTCGATTTGGAAACACTGGCCGACGGTTTTGGCAGCACGGCGTTTGGCAATACGGCCGAACAATATATTATAGACGGTGAGACCGGCGATTTTATTATGGATACCTGGCATGACAAGCCGGGCAGTATTAATGATTCGCATCTGAGCGGCCGCAGTCCCAAGCGGGGCTTTACCGTCAGCATCCGGGAGGACATTCAGGCGGGCCGGGCAGGTTATACGGCCGTTATGTCTGAAGGGGCCGGGGAATATTTTTATACGTATTATACACCTGTCGGTATCAATCACTGGACGGCGATGGTGACAGTGCCGGAGCGCATGGTGTTTGCCGACACGATTCGGATCCGCTGGATTATATTCGGGCTGAACGGAATCGAAATCGTCACCTTTCTGATCTATTTCGGATGGCTGCTAAACAGAGGCCGGAAGGAAGGCGAACGGCGCAGAAAGAAGCTTGCGCAGACGCTGTATATGCTGCGCGTGCAGCGCACGCTTTTTAATTCTTATGAGGATACGAGCCAGATCCGGAGCGCACTGTGCCAGGTGGCGGATGCGGTGACAGCGGAGCGGACATTTTTGGCAGAAATACAGAAAGACCGCATAAAGGGATTTTATTGTTATGGGAAAGGCGGCAGAGAAGTGGAACAGACAGAGCGCGCCGTCAGAGAAATGACTTTGCAGGCTCTGCTGCCGCATACGCTGCGGCGTCTTTCCGAGGGAACCAATATTCTCATCAATGAAACCGACCGGAAAAGCGTTCCGGCCTCTGACCGGGAAATGCTGGAGCGGGCGGGGATCAACAGTCTGATGATGGTTCCGGTGCTGGACCGTGAGATGCATTTGAAAGGAATTCTTGGCGCATTGGATATGCAGACACGATGGGAAGACTGCATTCTGCTGGAGTGCGTGGCACGGAACTTCCTGCTGGCGTTGGGCAGTGTGGATTCGTATCATATTATCCGGGAGATGGGCAGTACCGATGCGCTGACCGGGTTGAAAAACCGCAATTCGTATCAGATGCGGCTGGAGGAGTATGACGATCTCCCTGCGCTGGCCGTTATTTATATGGATGCCAATGGCCTGCACAATATGAACAATATTCTGGGGCATGCAGCCGGGGACGCGATGCTGACTTATATCGGTGATATGCTGCGGGATGTGTTTGGCAGTCAGGATACCTATCGAATTGGCGGAGACGAATTTGTTGTTCTGGTGCCAGATGCCTGCGAGGATGCGGTATGCGCGAAGCTCGATGCGCTGCGGGAATCCTTTGAAAGTCAGGATTATCATGTGTCGATGGGAATGG
>CATLGN010000217.1 GCA_949935685.1 uncultured Lachnospiraceae bacterium
GACCCGGTCGGACAATTGGACGTTTCTGTTTTACAGAGCGCGCTGTTGACGCCGATTCTGGGAATCGGCGACCCGCGGACAGACGAACGAAACGACTTTGTGGGCGGCATCCGGGGGCTGCCGGAGTTGGAGCGGCGGGTGCACACGGACTGCCGGGTGGCTTTTGCCATGTATCCCACATCCATTTCAGAATTGTTTGCCGTATCGGATGCGGGGCTTTTGATGCCGCCCAAGTCGACGTGGTTTGAACCGAAGCTGCGGAGCGGGCTTTTGATCCACCAGATTGAGGAATAGAAAGTGAGAGAGGAAAACAGACTATGAATGATAAATTGTATAAACTGATGAACTGGCGGGATATAGAGGAAATCGTATACTCGGAGAGCGATGACCCGCACAGGCTTCTGGGTGCGCATAACGCGGGCAGCAAA
The DNA here is from genome assembly GCA_949935685.1 of uncultured Lachnospiraceae bacterium. GTDB lineage: Bacteria > Bacillota > Clostridia > Lachnospirales > Lachnospiraceae > VSOB01. The sequence continues at coordinate 429 of CATLGN010000217.1, forward strand.
CTGTTGGTTCAGGCATTTTTCCCGGATGCAAAGTCGGTAACGCTGCGGAGCGCGGACGGCACAAAGGCCTATCCGATGGAGTGTGCGGACAGCGCGGGATTTTATGCGGCGCTCCTGCCGGAGAAGCCTTCGTTTTCCTATACATATCTTGTCAACGACGGTCAGAAAGAAATTGCCAGAAAGGAAGTTTACGCATACGAGCCTGTAATCACAAAAAAAGATACGGAGAAGTTTCAGGCGGGCATTCATTACACGGTATACAATATATTGGGCGCGCATGCGATGACAATCAACGGCGTGGCCGGTACGCATTTTGCGGTCTGGGCGCCGGCTGCGCTGCGCGTCAGTGTGGTGGGAGATTTCAACCACTGGGACGGACGTGTGCATCAGATGCGCCGGCTCTGGGATTCGGGCATTTTTGAATTGTTTCTGCCGGATGTGGGCGTTGGAGAAAATTATAAATTTGAGATCAAGGTAAAGGGCGGACTGACCTATCTGAAGGCGGATCCATATGCGTTCCGGGCAGAGCTGCGTCCGGGGACGGCTTCCATAACGGCAGACATTTCCGGCTTTGCATGGGAAGACGGCAAATGGATGGAGACACGGGGAAAGAAACAGGAAAAGGACGCGCCCATCAGCATTTACGAATTGTATCTGGGTTCCTTTAAACGGGCGGTTCCCGAACCGGGACAGGAGACAGAGGAAGAATTTCTTCCCTATCTGAATTACCGGGAGCTTGCGCCGGAGATTATTGCCTATGTGAAGCGGATGGGATATACCCATATCGAACTGATGCCGGTGATGGAACATCCGTTTGACGCATCCTGGGGGTACCAGACAATCGGCTATTATGCGCCCACGGCCAGATACGGCACGCCGGAAGACTTTATGTACTTTATGAATGAAATGCACAAGGCGGACATCGGCGTGATTCTGGACTGGGTACCGGCACATTTTCCCAGAGATGTCTATGGGCTTTCGAATTTTGACGGCACCTGCCTGTATGAGCATCAGGATCCGCGTCAGGGTTCGCACCCGGACTGGGGGACGCTGATCTACAATTATGGCAGACCGGAAGTTTCCAATTATCTGATCGCCAACGCGCTGTTCTGGATTGAAAATTATCATGTGGACGGTATCCGCATCGACGCGGTGGCTTCGATGCTGTATCTGGACTACGGCAAGCGGGACGGCCAATGGGTGGCGAATATTTACGGCGGCAATGAAAATCTGGAGGCGATGGAGTTTTTAAAGCATTTGAATTCCATCATCGAAAAGCGGGGGAACGGTGCGATCAGCATTGCGGAAGAGTCGACCGCATGGCCCCGTGTGACAGGTTCCCTGAAGGAAGGCGGTCTGGGCTTTTCCTATAAATGGAATATGGGGTGGATGAACGATTATCTGGAATACATCAAATGCGATCCCTATTTTCGTTCGCATCACCACGGAGAGCTGACGTTCAGCATGATTTATGCCTACAGCGAGAAATTTATGCTGGAGTTTTCCCATGATGAGGTGGTACATGGAAAAGCGTCTCTGATTGGCAAGATGCCGGGCGAACGCAGCGATCAGTTTGCCAATATGCGTCTGACGCTCGCGCATATGATGATGCATCCGGGCAAAAAACTGTTGTTTATGGGGCAGGACATCGGAGAGTTTGACGAGTGGAATGAAAATCGGGAAGTGGAATGGGATCTGCTGCAGTATGAGGAGCACAGCAGCCTGAACAGACTGATGCAGGATCTGAACGGCTTTTACCGGAAACATCCGGCGCTCTACGAACTGGACACGGAGAGCGAAGGCTTTGAATGGATCAATAACATTTCCGCGAATGAGAGTATGCTTATATTTCTGCGCAAGAGTAAGGATGAAAAAGAAATACTGCTTGTTGTGGAGAACTTTGCCAATGCCGTGTGGGATCAGCATAAAATCGGCGTGCCTTTTCCCGGAAAATACAAAGAAATTTTTAACACAGACGCGGAAGTTTACGGTGGAAGCGGCCTGACCAACCCCCGGGTGAAAACGGCGAAGGAAAGCGAGTGCGATCATCGGGAATACTCCATTACCATGCGCTCGGCGCCCTTGTCGGTACAGATCTTTACCTGTACGCCGGGAGAGCCGGAAAAGACGGTAAAAGCGGCAAAGGCCGTAAAAACGGCAAAAGCGGTAAAAACGTTGAAATCTGCAAAGACGGCGAAGACCGTGAAGACCGGAAAGACCGCCGGAAAGAAAACGAAACGTGGCACAGCGAAATAATAATCCGATAAAATAGCGGAAATATGGGGAAAGGGACAGTGTTTATGTGGAACTGGCTCTTAGAGCAGGGCGTTGATCTGAATTTGACGGAGCATGAAATCGGGCTGATTGAGCGATTCGTGCAGGAATTGCCGGAAAAGGCGCTTGGTCTTGGCATACGGGTTATGCTTGCGGCAGTGGCATTTTTTCTGGGGCTGCAGTTGATCCGGCTGCTCCGCAGGCTGGTGGAGAAATCCCTGTCACGGACGAATGCGGACCGGGGTGTGGCGCAGTTTCTGGATTCTTTGATTAAAATTGGGCTGACGGCGCTGCTGATTCTGATGATAGCGATCAGTTTTGGCCTGGATGCCACGAGCGTTATGGCTATGCTCGGTTCGGTCGGCGTTGCCTTTGCCCTGGCTTTGCAGGGCAGTCTTTCCAACTGTGCGGGCGGCGTGCTGATTTTACTGCAAAAGCCTTTTGTTGTGGGCGATTATATTATTGAGGGCAGTAAGGGGCAGGAGGGAACTGTCATTGAGATTCAGCTTTTCTATACAAAGCTGCAGACGGCGGATGATGTGATCATTACCTTGCCGAACGGTTCGCTTGCCAATAATAATATAACAAATTATTCGACTGTGGAAACCCGTCGCATGGATGTTGCGATCGGGATTTCCTATGATGCGGATCTGAAACAGGCAAAAGAAGTGCTGACGTCCGTTCTGGAGCGGGAGGAACGGGTTTTGCAGGATCGGGATAAAAAGGTGTTTGTAAAGGATCTTGCGGACAGCGCCGTGATTCTGCAGGTCAGATGTTGGTTTTTGAACGGAGATTACTGGGACGGACGGGCGGCTGTTCTCGAAGCGTGCAAGCTGGCGCTGGATGAGAACGGAATTGGCATCCCATATCCGCAGATGGATGTACATGTAAAGGAGAATCAGGCCGGAAGAGCGTGACAAGAAGCGCACCCCGTTCAGCG
>CATLGN010000218.1 GCA_949935685.1 uncultured Lachnospiraceae bacterium
TTGCGGACCGTCCCTTTCAGAATCATGCCCGGTTTCAGATCTTTCATATCCAGCACATCGCTGCGCAGAATCGGCGCCGGCATATCATCCCGGGGATCTCTGGCCGGCTTTTCCAGTTCTTTCAATATATCAATCAGCGTCAGTTCGCCGATCCCAAGTTCCGCCGCCAGTTTCTTCTTATCGCCGGCGCGGCGTTCCAGACTGCCCGCAGAGCGGTCCGCTTTCCGGCTGTCGGCCGCGTGTTCTGTACGCTCCGGCGTCTGCGGTTCGGGCGTCATACCGCTAAGCGCCGCTGCCAGCGCTTTCCCCATGGCCGTATTCGTATTGCGCACGACAAAACGGTTCCGATCCGGCTTTTTCGCCGCCTGCTTCTGCACCGGCGTGTTTTTCCCCTTCTCCGCTGCGGCCTTTTTGCGTGCTTCTTTGATGTCTTCCATCGTCAGCCCCAGACGGCTCATCAGCTTTTCCGCGGCCTCGTAAGACTCCGGATGGACGCTCGTGGCATCCAGCGGATTATCCCCGTCGGGAATGCGCATAAATCCGGCGCATTGTTCAAAGGCTTTCGGTCCCAGCTTCGCCACCTTCAAAAGCTGGCGGCGATTCGTAAATCTCCCGTTCTGTTCCCGGTAATCCACAATATTTTTTGCTATGGTCTTCGAAATACCGGAAATATAGGAAAGCAGCGGCGCAGACGCCGTATTCAGATCGACCCCGACACGGTTCACACAGTCTTCCACCACGCCGCCGAGCGCTTCGCTTAACTTTTTCTGGTTCATATCATGCTGATACTGCCCCACACCGATGGATTTCGGTTCGATTTTAACAAGCTCCGCCAGCGGGTCCTGCAGACGCCTTGCAATCGAAGCCGCGCTCCGCTGCCCCACGTCAAATTCCGGGAACTCCTCTGTCGCCAGCTTGCTCGCGGAATAAACGGAAGCGCCGGCTTCGTTGACAATCACATACTGCACCGGCCTGTCCAGTTCCTTTAACAATTCCACGATCACCTGCTCGGATTCCCGGGAAGCCGTCCCGTTTCCGACAGAAATTAAATCGATATTATATTTTTTAATAAGCCGTTTCAGTTCCGCCTTAGACTGCTCCACCTTGTTCTGCGGGGCCGTCGGATAGATGACCTTTGTATCCAGAACCTTGCCCGTTCTGTCCACAACCGCCAGCTTACAGCCCGTGCGAAACGCCGGATCCCATCCGAGGACGGTCTTTCCCGCAATGGGCGGCTGGAGCAGAAGCTGCTCGAGATTTTTCCCGAACACCGCGATCGCGCCGTCTTCCGCCTTCTCCGTCAGACCGTTTCGAATATCGCGCTCTATGGCCGGCGCGATCAGACGGTGATAGCTGTCCGCAACCGTTTCCTGTAATAACGGCGTCGTCACCGGATTCTCCCGCACGATCGTTTTTTTCTCCAGAAAGCGGAGAATCCGCTCCTCGGGCGCCTCCACCTTAACCGTCAGAAATTTCTCGTTTTCTCCGCGGTTCAGCGCGAGGACGCGGTGGCCCGCCGCTTTGCTGACCGGTTCCGAATAGTCATAATACATCTCATAGACGCTCTGCGCCTTTTCATCCTTCGCCGCGCTGACCAGCGTGCCTTCTTCAAACGTAGCCGCTCTGATATAAGCGCGGTATTCCGCATTGTCGGAAATGCCCTCGGCGATAATATCCTGCGCTCCCTGCAGCGCTTCCGCCGCGGTTTTTACCCCTTTTTCCGCATCCACATACGCGGCGGCCGCCTCCAGCGCCGGCTCTGTCATCTCCTGTGCCAGAATCAGCCCGGCCAGCGGCGCAAGACCCTTCTCCCGGGCCACGCTGGCCCGCGTTTTTCTCTTGGGCCGATACGGAAGATACAGATCTTCCACCGCCACAAGCGTCTCCGCCGACGCGATCTTTTCCCGCAGCTCGTCCGTCAGCTTGCCCTGTTCTTCGATGCTGCCGAGCACCTGCGCCTTTTTCTCTTCCAGACTGCGCAGATACAGCAGCCGTTCATGGAGACTGCGCAGCGCTTCATCGTTCAGCGCCCCGGTGGCCTCCTTCCGGTAACGGGAAATAAAGGGAATCGTATTGCCCTCGTCGATCAGGGAAACCGCCGCTTCCACCTGCCATTTTTCCACGTTCAGTTCTTCTTTTAATTTCGCTATAATATCCATAGTTGATACTCCTTTACATGCCCTCTCATTATACCGGATTGCGGCAGAGGATTGCAAGAGGGAGGACAGAAACGGCACGACAAACGTATGAATGAACAAATTATGAACATAGCATGCGTAAGGGATAGAAACGGAAAAAGTCCTGACAAGATTTCTTTTCCGGCAGGAGCGCAGCGTTCCGGCTGTACACCGGGCTACGGGCATCAACGGGATGTATGCCTCTGTTGGAACACCATGATCCTGTCGCGGCTTTTCCGTTTCTGTCCTGTCCGGTCTGTAAATGTTCACAGTCTGTTCATTCATGCGTTTGTCGTGAAAGAAACAGGCGATACAGGATACAAGATAATATTTACGTTGTCCGCGCAATCGGATATACTGTAAATAAATAAATCGGGGGAATACATACTTATGGATACGATAACAATCAGAGATGCCAATCCGGCAGACGCACGGCGTATGCTGGAAATCTATGCATATTATGTGGAACATACGGCAATTACATTTGAGTATGATACGCCCACACTGCCCGCCTTCCAAAATCGGCTGCGTACTACGGTCAAACGTTATCCCTGGCTTGTCGCAAAGCGTAACGGCGTTGTCGTCGGTTATGCATACGCCGGTCCCTTTCACGAACGCGCCGCCTACGGCTGGTCATGCGAATTGACGATATATCTCGATCATGCCGTACAAAAATGCGGTCTTGGCAGGAAGCTATACGAAGCGCTCGAAAACAGGCTGCGGGAAATGGGAATCTTAAACCTGTATGCCTGTATCGCCTGGCCGGTGACGGAAGACATCTATCTGAACAGGAACAGCGCAGATTTTCATGCGCATATGGGCTACCTGAAAATCGGGGAATTCCATCAGTGCGGCTATAAATTCGGCCGCTGGTACAATATGATCTGGATGGAAAAACTGATCGGGGAACATCCGGTTTCCCCGGAAAAGAGGCCTGCCCCTTCCTTGTAATCCCGCTCGAAAAGTGATATGATAGGAAAAAGAAACGCTTCGGCGCACATGGTACGAAAATGTGGCAGCGGCAAAGGAGTACAATATGGATTATTATAATCAGATGTCCAATCAGCCAAACGGCAATATGCCCGGACAGCATCCGGTTACGGTGCGGCCTGTCGCACAGCCGGAAAATCAGATGGCAACGGCAGCGATGGCGACAGGTATCATCGCTCTGGTTTCGGTTTTTCTGATGCCGATATTTCCGTTTCTCCCTTTTATCTTTTCGGGCGTCAGCATCACATTGGCAATACTTTCCAGAGGCAGCAGCAGACACTTTTCTTCTCATGCCAAAGCCGGTCTGGTAACGTCGGCCTGCGGACTGATTCTGACTTTTCTTCTCTTTGCCCTCGTGATCTATCTGATAACATCGGTGGCGGAATATCAGGAAGAATGGAACCGGGCCTATGACCGGATCTATGAGGAGACATACGACGAATTTTATTTTTATCATTAACAA
>CATLGN010000219.1 GCA_949935685.1 uncultured Lachnospiraceae bacterium
ATCCCCTGACTGTTATCGCCCAGTACCGTGACCACGGGGATACCCCGTTCCTCCGCTTCCTTCAGATACCCGGTCGTCACAAGAGACTCGTCCGCTTCCAGAATAATGCCGTCCACCCCGGAAGCAATGGCCATCTTCAGCAGATCGTTCTTGGAATACCCCGTGCTCAGATTGCTCCCGAACATTTCCACCCAGGCCCCCTTTTTGCGCCCTTCTTCCCGCGCGCCTGCATAGACGGACTGCCAGAATTCGGACGAATAGTCCGATACAATCATCACATAATACGCCTCATACGCCTCATAGTCCGACTGCTCCAAAAGTTCCGCACTCTGCATCATATTTTCCCGGAACAAAACCATGCTTCCCACCGTAATCAGCAATATAAAAGCAACAGAGCAGATACATCCGGCCACAAGCGCCCTGTTGCTTCCCAATATCTCCCTGCTATTCTTTTTTCCTGTCGCTTTTTTCACGCTTCCTGCCTCCGTCGTCCCGCAGACCGTCAATCACCTTTTCGATCAGAAGCTTTTTCACATACACATCAAAACTCAGATAACAGATAAAGGCAAACGTGCGCAGGAATTCCTTCTGATCGTCCGGCGCCTGTGCAAAAGACTGTTCCGCATTTTTATATTTCCGATATACATCTTTTTTCAGTCGTTCTACCTGCTCTTCCTGAAGACTGAACACTTCGTTATAGACATCCTCCAGATTCAATCCGCTCTTCGCGCCAAAGTACCGCCCTGTAAGCGGCTCCAGCAATGTCTGAATATCCGTGATGGAGAGAATATTCTTATAATAGTAGATAAAGATCAGCACAAGCAGATGCTCTTTTGTGTATTTCTTTTTTACAGGCGGCGGCAGCAGATCATTTTTGGCATAATTATTGATCATCGTCTTAGTCAGCACTTTATCGTTTTCCGGATACCGCGTCGTGTTTTTCAGTTCTTTGTCCATAAACGTCGTCACCTGGTCCATATACAGATCAATGGACGGAATATCTTCCGCCCTGATATAGCCGATTCTGTCAAAACTGTTCATAATACTGTTCAGTAAATCTTTCCTGTCAATCGTCATGCCATTCGCTCCTTCCCCTGCCGGGGCTTTGTAAATCTGCAGTTTTCATTTTTCTTTAGTATATAGTTTTTAGAACTACATGACAAGTGAATCTTTACTTCAAAACTTTAGTATGGTAAAATAAAGCAATGACCGGAGGTATCATCCTATGAATAAGAAAATCAGGACGGAAGCAGTAGACCATCTGTTTGACGCCATTTTAAGTTTGCAGACAAAGGAAGATTGCTACCACTTTCTGGAAGACCTGTGCACCGTCAACGAACTGCTGTCCCTTTCCCAGCGCTTTGAGGTGGCCGCCATGCTGCGGGAACACAGAACCTATCTTGATATTGCGGAAAAGACCGGCGCCTCTACCGCCACCATCAGCCGTGTCAAGCGTTCTCTCGACTATGGAAACGATGGCTACGCGCTTGTGTTCGAACGGCTTGCCAAATAATAAATGCCGGAATTTCCTGCATGGTAAAAAAATCGCGGTTTCCGAAATAAAAAAAGATTCACAGGAAAACAATACCTGAGAATCTTTTTTTCACTTTTGGCGATAACCGGGAGCCGCGGCTCCTATGTATACAGTTTATATCTTTGCCGTTTTCACATCGTCTTTTTCATCCACAGCCTCAGATTCCCCCACCGGCTCCGGTCTTCTTGGCCTCGGCCGGGAGAACTCAGCAGGCTCCGCAGGTTTTACCTTAAAGGTCTTCGGTTTCTCTGCCGGAGCGGGCGCCTCTGCCTTCACAGGCTTCTCCTCCTCTTTTGCCGGTTTTTCTTCCATCTTCGGGACATTGTCGCCCATGAAGCACTGGCCGAAGAATACCGCATTCTCATCTACGACCAGTTTCTTTGTATGGATATTGCCGGTAACATTTCCGGTAGCGGAAATGGTGATCTTATCCGTGGCGATCAGATCACCTTCCACAGTCCCGCCTATCATTATCGTAGCCGCGTGCACATTGCCTACGATTTTGCCGGTGATTCCCAGTACCAATATGGTGTCGATTTTTACATCGCCCTTGATCAGCCCGTCCACCCTTGTCGTTTCCTTTGCGTGCAGGGTGCCTTCAAACACGGCATCCTGCCCGATGATACTTTTGATCTTTGTGTACTGCGCGTCGTTGTTCTCTTTCTTTTTTAACATGGTTCCCCTCCTATCCGTATACTTCCAACAGATCCAGCGGATCTATCAACGTACCTTCCTGTGTAATCTGATAGCCAAATCTTTCATCCGGTGACTGCATCTCATACAAAGTAGCCCCTGGTTGTACCTCATCGCCCTGATTTACCTGCGGACTGGAAGCCACCCGGTAAATAGACATATAGCCGTTTCCGTGATCAATCGTAATACGCTGTCCGTAAACGGCGTCCTCCTCAACGGAAGCCACAACACCGCCGGCCGCCGCTACCACCTTTGTGCCGGCCGATGCGGAAAATACCACGATCGGATCCGTCTCCTGCAAAGCGGGTTCCAGTTCCGGTGTCTCCCCGTCTTCTCCGGCCGTCACCTCCACCGGTGTCTCGGAACTTTTCAATATTACCGCAGCGCCTGCCAGCGGGAAATCTCTGGGAATTTTCTTTTCCTCTTCCTCCCGGGCCTGTGCCTCCTGTGTTTCCGCATTCTGCGTTACCGTATCGCTTAAAATCGTAACTTTGTCAGACAGTTCTGCATTATCCATTGTAAGTTCCTGATTTGCCGCAGTCAGCTCTTCTACCTGCTTTTCCAGCTCTGCTTCCCGGGTCCGTACATTTTTTAATGCCGCCCAATGATAAACCGCAGCGCCCGCCGATCCCGCCGTAATGATCAGGATCAGACAGAGAACCACCGTAATCAGTCCCTGCTTCAGATAAAGAGGATGCGTTCCTCCGTACGGCGAGTCAGAAACAATCATTACCGTATAACGAACTCTTTTCTTATGCTTTCCGGATTCCACTCATTTTTCACCTCCGTACGTAGATTCTATCACACATTTTTCATTTTGTAAAATTCTATCTGGTAGTTTCCGCCCCGAACGCACAAATGCGTGTTCTTCCGACATATTCAGACACAAATCGCCCGCGTTTGCCTCCGTCCCCGGACATGTTCCGCTCCCCGCTTATCTCTGTTCATGCGTCTGCCGCGGCAAAATTTTTTTTATTTCTTTACTTTTTCCCACACATATGCTATCCTGTAACTGTTGCAACGCGACAAGTCTATATATAGTGGAGGTATCTGAATGAATAAAGGTACGGTAAAGTGGTTTAACAACCAAAAAGGTTACGGATTCATTTCCGATGAGCAGGGAAATGACGTATTCGTACATTACTCCGGATTAAACATGGAAGGTTTCAAATCTCTCGAAGAGGGTGCTTCCGTTGAGTTCGAAGTAGTGAACGGCGAAAAAGGGCCTCAGGCAGTCAACGTAACCAAATTATAAGCTGTTGCTTATAACAGGCTCTATAATCGGTTTTTCGATGTGCCTTTCCTAATATAAATTGATCGAACCATTCATTTTATTTTAGAAATACGCAATATTGTTTTAACGGATTATACCCCGAAAGAAGCTGCCATTGGCA
>CATLGN010000220.1 GCA_949935685.1 uncultured Lachnospiraceae bacterium
AGATACCATCCCGAAGAATACCCGCAACAGTTTCAGATGCTGCAGAAAGCTTATAAAGCGGCTGTCCGGTATGCGAAAAGCGCCGCGCCCAAAGCGGAGACACCCGTTCGCACACGGCCGGAGGCTTTTCCTGAAGCTTCGCCGGAAATCAGTGCGCGTGGAGAGGGGGAAGCGGAAATCCGGGCGGAAGCGGAAGCCGGGCCGCCGCCTGAGATTGTTTCCGAACCCGAACTTCAGAAAGAACCGGAACCCGAACCGTTTGACTATGTGGGGATCGATGCGTTTGCGCGGCAGGAGGAACTGCTCGGACAGATCCGGATGGTTGCCTGGAATCCCTGCCTGATGAACAATCTGACTGCCTGGAAGGTATTTTTGCATCAGCCGCCGCTGCGCGTATTGTTTACGGAGCATGCATTCCGGCTGCGCTTTGTCCGTCTGGTATGCAATATATCGGGCTGGAAGCGGGAAACAATCCTGTACTTTGCGGAATATCTGAAGGAGTTTCATAATGCTGAGAATTTACTGCAAGATGGGATGTGGGAGACGGATTTTCCGGCCTTTCGCAGGCTGATGCGCCGTTTTCCGCCGCGCAAAACAATGCGGGAAGAATATCTGACGGAAGCCGGCAGAGCGTTATCGGAACAGATTCGCGGGGTATTTGCCCGGCAGGGCAGGGAGTTGTACGGGGACAATGAAAAGGATGTAACCGACTATATCCAGGTTTGGCTGACATACGGGGAGTACTATGACCAGCGCATCCGGGAACGGTTTGGATGTTCTTATCAGGAGGCGGTCAGCCGGATCTATAATATGGAGCGGAGACGAAGTCCCTGGCGGCTGAAAAGAGAGACGAAAAGGCATATCCGGTCTGTTTTGCTTGTTGTGATTCCCATTGTGCTGGTTGCGGTGTTTCTTCACGGCATACATACATCGGATGCATACCGGGATGTCTATGGCGTACTGTTGTTTCTGGATTTCCTGTTTCTTTTTATTCGTCTTCTGAAATGCATGGCCTGGGTGCGTTCCGTCTAGCGGACGGAAACCGCGGCGGCGATCAAAAAAGGTGGAGTGGGACCGTTATGAATATTTGGAAGTATCTGGGGATAGAACCTACGACGGATATTGCGCAGATTCGCTCGGCCTATGCCCGGCAGGCAAAAATGTGCCATCCGGAAGAGCATCCGGCGGAATTTAAAATGCTGCAAAGAGCTTATAAAACGGCGCTGCAATACGCAAAATATAAGAAAAAGGCGCAGACTGTGCAGCCGCGGACAGAGCAAAAGACGTCAAACTGCCCGCCGGGGCAGCCGGCGGAGCCTTATGCCGGCGCAGCGGCCCCGGCCGTTTCGTATGACTACAGCGAGATTGATACATACGGCGACCGGGAGCAGTTTTTCCGAAAATTTCATCTGATTGTCTATAATCCATACCTGATTAATCATGTGACGGCGTGGCAGATATTTCTGCATGATTCCACTTTCACGGCTTTGTTTCAGAATGACGATTTTCGGGCGGCATTTGTAAAAGAGATCTGTAGTCTGTATGGATTCAGCCGGGAAGCGCTTTTGTATTTTGAACGGTTTCTGAAGCAGTTTCAGAAACCGGGACAACAGCCGGAAGGCGGCGTATGGGAGACGGAGGATCCGGTTTTCCGCCGGCGGAAACGCCGGCATATCCGGCTTTCCTTTTTTTCCGGCAACGGATTTCGAAATAAGGAAGGCAAAGCGTTTCACGAGACCATTCTGGCGTCCTTTTCCCGGGCGGGCAGGACGATTGATCTGAACCGGAGAAAGGATGTGGAGGATTATATACGCAGCTATCTGATGTTTGCTGGTGCAAACGAAGAAAAGCTGGCGCGGTTTTACCAAAAGAGAAAGTATCAGGATCTGAAACTTTTGGCATCCTGCTCCGCCGTGACGATCGCTATACTGCTGCTGGTATCTCTTGCCGAACGGGAAGATGAGAGAGAAAAGGCAAAGGAACAGGAGCTTTTCCGGCAGGAGGTATTGACACAGCAGGAGGCTGAGTATCGGAGAAGTTTTATGAAACAGGAGGCGGAGGAAGACACAGACCGTCTGCTGGAAACATACCGGGCGTGGAGGGCGGATTTCGGGGAGTGAGCGGCCGGGTGCGATAAATCACGACAAACGCATGAATGAACAGACTGTGAACATTTACAGACCAGACAGGACAGAAACGGAAAAGCCGCGACAGGATCATGGTGTTCCGACAGAGGCGTACATCCCGTTGATGCACCGGGCTGCGGGCATAAGCGGTTCTAAGCGTTGCGGCAACAGATACAGGCGGGCGTGCAATCGGCCTCTATGCGCCGTCCGGGCGCAAGTCGGCCTTTTCCGGACGTCCGTGTCCGGAAATTGCAGGTTGTGGCGCACCGCCAAGAACCGCTAATACCCTTCGCAAGGCGCACCGACGGGATGTACGCCTCTGTCGGAAGCATATTGCACTGCAGTGCTTTTCCGTTTCCGCCCATCTTAGTTCATGAAACGTTCACAATTCGTTCATCCATGCGTTTGTCGTGTGCGATAAATACGGGAATATTGTATTTTCCTGCAAACTCTGCTAAAATACCCCATATGTGACGAAATACCCTGTAAACCGGCAGTTTAGCGGATTGCGGAGACAGTCCGCGGGAGTTTTCATGATGCGTATAACGGCAGAAATCAGGTCATTAAAGGGCGTCGGGGAAAAAACGGCGGCACTTTTCGCAAAACTGGACATCAAAACAATTCGGGATTTGCTGCGGCATTATCCGGCCGGGTATGATACCTTTCAGGATACTGTCCCCATGTGTGAGCTGGCGCCGGGGATGTTCTGCGCGGTGCGGGGCGTTTTGACGGGCGGCATCGCGGCGCGCAAAGGCGGCCGTCTGACCGTCTCCACCTGCCGGGTCAGCGACGGGACGGGAATACTTAGCCTGACATTTTTTAATATCCCCTATCTGAAAAATATGGTCAAACCGGGTGAAACGTATATCTTCCGGGGAACGGTGTCCGGCAGTGCGGATGCCTGGAAGATGGAGCAGCCGGCGGTCTACGGCGTGGAGGCCTATGAAAAGCTGCGGGATACGCTGCAGCCGCGTTATCCGCTGACCGGTGGTCTGACGAATCACGCGGTGACAAAAGCCGTGCGGCAGGCGTTGTCTCTCTGTGATGACATTGAGGAGTATTTACCGGATGAAATCAGGGAATACTATCGACTGATGCCATACCGGGAATCGCTGGAAGGCGTTCATTTTCCGGAAAATGAGACGATGCTGCGCAGGGCCAGACGGCGGCTGGTGTTTGACGAGTTCTTTTTGTTTATCGTGCGGCTGCGAAAGAGCCGGGATTGCAGCAGCCGGATCACAAATGCGCATCCTCTGACGGAAACCGCGGATACGGTGCGTTTTCTGGAACGGCTTCCCTATGCGCTGACGGACGCCCAGAAACGGGTCTGGGAGGAGGTAAAAGCCGATCTGCAGGGGGAAACGGTTATGAATCGTCTGATACAGGGAGACGTGGGCAGCGGCAAAACGGTGATTGCCGTGCTGGCTCTTTTGCTGACGGCGGCAAACGGTTGTCAGGGCGCGATGATGGCGCCGACGGAAGTATTGGCCAGGCA
>CATLGN010000221.1 GCA_949935685.1 uncultured Lachnospiraceae bacterium
CCTTCCACATAAAGGTTCAGGCCGTCTTTTTCAAAATCAGTCTCACAGCCCGGCTCTTTCTCACATACCATGTCAAGATGTCCCTGAATAATCAGCGGCTCCACCGCCTCATACCCCGCTGCCGCCTCTTTTATGATCACCACATTGCCCAGTGTATCCTGATGCACTTCCAGCCCGCGGCTCCGGGCAAAATCAACACAATAGTCGCTCAGCTTTTTTTCCCGATAGGAGGGATGCGGAATGCTGCATATTTCTTCAAAATAGCGAAATACTTCCGCAGGCTCCAGATTTGATAAAACGCCCATATTTTATTTTCTCCGTAAATTGATATATAAGATAAAATCATTGCTGCGCAGAATATGAAGAAACTCTGTCAGCCGTTCATACAGAGGCTCCGCCTTTTCTCCAAACTCCATTTTTACCAGTTTGCCGATCTGATATACATCCCGTTCGCCGTCGATCTGTTTCCAGATAAAACTGCCGAACGCGTCCAGTTCGATCCGGCTCACCTTTGGCCTGCGAAAACAAATCTGCGCAATCCGGTTGAAAAGCCCTCTGTTTTTCCTTGCGATCTCCACATTTCCGTCCGCATTTTCCTGCCACGGAAACAATGTATTCCGTTTCGGAATATAATCCAAAAAATTCGGTTTCTGTTTTTTACTCATCTCTGCTTATTTACCGACATTTCCTTTTTTCTTTTTATTGATAAAAAGAATAATCGTCGCGCACAGGAGAGCAAAAACGAAGAGACCTCCCCAGTTTCCCAGATTGATGCCCAGACAGCTTCCCAGGAAATCGCCCAGCGTGCCGGCGCCCATCGGAATAATGGCAAACACTGCCAGCAGGATACCGACAAGACCTTCTCCTGCAATCAGGCCGGAGGAATACAGAACCCCGTTTTCCACCATCTGTTTTCTGTCTTCTTCGGAATCCATCTTCTTTTTATCATAATACAGTCTGATCAGGCCGCCTACCATAATCGGCGTGCTCAGATGGATGGGCAGATACAGGCCGACCGCAAACGGCAGTACCGGAATCTGCAGAATCTCCACTACGATTGCAATAAACGCGCCGACAAAAATCAAAGCCCACGGAAGCTCGCCGCCCATAACGCCTTCGACAACCATCTTCATCAGCGTCGCCTGCGGAGCGGGAAGTTCGGAAGAACCGTAGCCCCATGCCGTACTCAGAAGGTAGAGTACGCCGCCGATGGCGATCGCGGAGACAACAACACCGATCAGCTCGCCGGTCTGCTGTTTCACCGGCGTAGCCCCCACGATAAAGCCGGTCTTCAGATCCTGCGACGTGTCGCCTGCAATGGCTGCGATAATACAGATAATGGAACCGATGGTAATCGCCGCCACCATGCCGGGCATACCGATATTGCCGCTGGCTTTCAGAAGCATCGTTGCAATCAACAGTGTCGCAATCGCCATACCGGACACCGGATTATTGGAACTGCCCACGATGCCGACCATACGGGACGATACCGTGGCAAAGAAAAATCCGAATACGATAATGATAATGGCGCCGATCAGATTGACCGGAATGGCCGGAATCAGCCACATGGCAATGGCAATCACGCCGACCGCAATCATCACAATGTTCATCGGCAGATCTTTGCTGAGACGGTTGCTCTCAGCCGCCTTTTTGCCATAAACCGCCATAGCCTGCTTAAATGTACGGAAAATCATCGGCAGCGATTTGATCAGGGAAAGAATGCCGCCGGCCGCCACCGCGCCCGCACCGATATAACGGATAAAGCTGCCCCAGATTCCCCACGTGCCAAGCTCACTGACCGGGGCCGTAGCCGGATACAGCACCATATCGCCGCCGAACAGCACGATCAGAGGCATCAGCACAAACCAGCCCACCGTACCGCCGGCAAGCAGATAAGACGACACCTTCGGACCGCAGATATAGCCCACGCCCGCCAGTGCGGGAAGCACATCCATACCGATGCCGGAACCTTTGTAACTTTTGATTTCAAAATCCACCTCGCTCGGGAACAGTTTCAGACCGTCCGCGATAAACTTATACGCCGCCGCAATCCCCAGACCCGCAAATACGGTGCCCGCCTTTGCGCCGCCTTCTTCCCCGGCGAGCAGCACTTCCGCGCATGCCTGTCCCTCCGGATAGGGAAGTTTGCCATGTTCTTCCACAATCAGCGCGGAACGCAGCGGAATCATAAACAGGACGCCGAGTACGCCGCCGCAGAGGGCGATCAGCGAAATCTCAATCAGGGAAGGATTGGCGCTCCCCGCTTCCGCCGCCCACATAAACAGCGCAGGCATCGTAAAGATCGCACCGGCCGCCACCGATTCGCCGGCAGAACCGATCGTCTGCACCATATTGTTCTCCAATATGGAATCCCGCTTTAAGATCACACGGATAATACCCATTGAAATAACCGCCGCCGGGATGGAGGCCGACACGGTCATACCTACGCGCAGCCCGAGATAGGCGTTCGCGCCGCCGAATAATACGGCAAGCAGCGCACCGATAATGATCGAAGTCACGGTCAGTTCGGGCACCACCCTGTCCGCCGGAATAAACGGCTTAAACTCTTTTTTGTCTTCCATTTCCTTTAACCACCTTTCGTATAGTGGTACCATTGTACAATATGACAGATGCTCTTGTCAATTTGCACAGATCATTTTGTGAAACCGGCATTCCCGTTGTTAATTTTTAAAGCTGTGAATCGGCGCGGGAATCCGGCCGCCCCGGTTGATAAAGGCGTCGCAGGAAAACGGATTGACCGGCATAACCGGCGCATATCCAAACAGGCCGCCGAATTCCACCGTGTCCCCCACATCCTTGCCGATCGCCGGAATAACGCGGACTGCCGTCGTCTTCTGGTTCACCATGCCGATCGCCATTTCGTCCGCTATGATACCGCTGATTGTCGAAGCTTTCGTCCTGCCCGGAATGGCAATCATGTCCAGCCCCACCGAGCAGACACAGGTCATGGCCTCCAGCTTTTCCAGCGTCAGCGCGCCCGCCGTTACGGCGTCTATCATCCCCTGATCCTCGGACACCGGGATAAACGCGCCGCTCAGGCCGCCCACATACGAAGAAGCCATTACGCCGCCTTTCTTTACCTGATCGTTCAACAGCGCCAGCGCCGCCGTCGTGCCCGGCGCCCCCGCATATTCCAGCCCGATCTCACACAGAATGTCCGCCACACTGTCGCCGACGGCGGGCGTCGGCGCAAGCGACAAATCGACAATGCCGAACGGCACGCCGAGCATCCGCGACGCCTCCTGCGCCACAAGCTGTCCGACCCGCGTCACCTTAAAAGCCGTCTTTTTAATTGTCTCGCACAACACCTCGAAGTTTTCGCCCCGCACCTTCTCCAGCGCGGTCTTGACCACGCCCGGGCCGCTGACGCCGACGTTTACGATGGCGTCGCTCTCCGTCACGCCGTGGAACGCGCCCGCCATAAACGGGTTGTCATCCGGCGCATTGCAGAACACAACCAGCTTCATGCAGGCCGCGCAGTCCTGCTCTTTTGAAGCTTCCGCCGTCTCTTTGATCACCTCGCCCATCAGTCGGACACCGTCCATATTGATACCGGTCTTCGTGGAACCCAGATTGACCGAACTGCACACCCGCT
>CATLGN010000222.1 GCA_949935685.1 uncultured Lachnospiraceae bacterium
ATAATAAGACAGCTCGTTTCCCCCGTTGTAGTGGATGGGGCGCATCGCCTTTGTCTCGGTCTGAATCGGATTCATCACCCGTACTTCATCAATAATCCACATGAGCGTCGGTTTCCAGTAGACGCTCTGCAAAATACCTTTTATGGCCTCATATGTGGGAATCTGATAGGAAAATTTCTCCCCGCCCACCCTTGTTACCGGATCGGCAAACAGCGCGTACGCGCCGCTGACCTGAAATGTCACCGTATTTCTGTATTCCTCCCGCAATCGTTCCTTCCCTCCTCTGTCTATAAATCCAAAAACGGCATGGCCGACGGTTCCTCCCGGACACCCGTGTCCGCACTGTAATACCTGTCATGCAAAACAAGAATCCGCTTCTCCTCGATTCCGTAAACCGCGCCCGTTCCCATCCTGCGCAGCGCCGCTTCCGATAAAGGAACGGCATACTGCTGCAGCGCTCTCAGTATTCTTTGTTTCCGCTTTAGGTCATGCTCTTTTTGTAGCAGCTCCACCATCGCTGCCGCCTCCCCGTACGGCACGATAACCGCCGTCTCTCCCTTTTCCGCAATCACGGAAAACGCCTCTCCCGCAGTCCGAAATGCCTGCCTTATCTTTCTCTCCTTATGGCTTCCCGCGAAATCAGGATTGGATGAGAGCAGTCTTACCAGATTGGTCTTGATTCCTTCGACCTTTACATTGTAACACATCTCATCCTGACGCTCATAGAAATAATAAGAATAATACGCCCGAACCGCCTCCGGCGAATCCATGCGCGATGCAAATTCTTCCGGCTTTTGACGATAACGCCCCAGAAAACGCTGCATCGCATCCTGCGCCTTTTTTATGTCGGGAATGGAGTCCGTGTGCTCCGCCTTCTGCGACATCCGAATGAGAAAAGCATGTCCGGCTTCCAGCACGCCGTTGCGGTTGCACCGCCCCGCCGCCTGGATCAAATTGTCCAGACCGGCCAGCGACCGTATCACACACGGAAAGGAAAAATCCACGCCCGCCTCCACCAACTGTGTGCTGATGCAGATAACCCGCTCTCCGGCCTGCAGTTTCTCCCTGATCTCCTGCAATCGGTCGCTCCGGTGCCGGGCGCACATCCATGTGCTCAGATGATACAGACCGCTCTCTCCCTGCTGCGCCAACGTCTCATATATCGCTTTGGCACAGGATTTCGTATTGACGATCAAAAGGATTTGTGTAAATTGTTTCGCCTGCGCCTGCACAAACGCCGCCGCCTGCTCTGCAGACAGGCCATCGCCGCAGTCCGACAGGCAGTCGTGGTATGCCACCCGCCGGAAAACGGGTTCCAGGCTTTCCGGGTTTTCCACCAGATTCCTGCCCGGAAGCATTCTGTTTGTTGCAATATTGGAAAACAAAGGCTGCGTGGCCGTGCACAATACGACCGTCGTATTGCACAGGCGGGTCAGAAAGTTTACCGCCATATTAAACAATGCGATCACTTTCACCGGCAGCGCCTGCGCCTCGTCAAATATCATCACACTGTCGCAAAGGCTGTGAAAGCGGCGCAGATTGCTCCGTTTTTCCCGAAATAACGTATTCAGAAACTGTACCGCCGTCGTGACAATCACCGGCGCCCCGTCCCAGTTCTCGATCAGCCGTTCATAACGCCAGAGCTGCCCTTCATCCTCCTGTACCACATCGCTGTGATGCTCCAGAACGGCTTCCGGCATCCCCAGTGTCTTTCTGATTTCCCCGGCGTTTTGCTCCAGTATACTTTTATAGGGCGCAATATAAAAAATACGTTTTCTGCGATGTTCTCTCGCATGGTACAGCGCAAAGCGCAGACCGGCCAACGTCTTTCCCGCTCCCGTCGGCACTGTCAGCCGGTACAGCCTGTCGTCCGCATACGCGGCGTCCCGGCACCGATCGGAGATCATCCTTCTGCCCGCGCTGAGTTTATCATCAGCCGCAAAGCGCTGCAGTCTGGCCTCCAGATTTCGAATTCCCGTTTCCCATACCTGCTGAATCTCTTCCTGTGTCGTCTCCGCCGCCGTCGCTTCCCCGTCCATAAAATCTGCCGTATCCCGCCAGTCCGCATCCATCAGACAGGAAAAGAGCATCCGTTCACACAGGCCAATGTAAAAATCAAACCCTCCATATATGCGGTTTTCCTCTGCTGCGAGATCCTTTATTTCTTTGGCAAGCTTGTTCACATCCCGCTTTGCCTCCCGGCAGCAGTCAGCCATTTCCACATCGGGAAACAGCCCTTCCGCTGTCTGCGCGGCTGCCTTGACCTCCTCCGCCCCGTATTTCTCCTGCCGCCGGGCAATCAGCGAACTGTCATCCGCCACGGCAATACAGTCCGATATGCCATGATGCATATAAATCGCCGTCTGCAGCATTTCCGCGAACCGGCTCTGTGGCGCATACTGCCCGATCACCAGCCCGCCCAGCGTGGAATGATCTGTTTTCCCTTCCCCATATCCGTTTTCCTTATGGATGGACGCCTGAAAATACCGCTGCCAGCTCTCCGTATTTTTTCCGTCGTCATGATGCAGCCCCGCCAGCCAGGCCGCCTTTTTCAAAGCCGGGATACCACAGTAACGCTCTGACAATTCGGCCACATTTCTTTCGTGACACGCATTTTCCTGATAGGTATCGTCCTGGGGCCGATAATGAGAATACCAAGTCTGATTCATTTTCATTTCTCCCCTCCTGTCATTTGTTTCTTTTATTGTAACGGACACGATTTCCGCTTTCAACCGATTTTCCGTATTTCTCCATCCAATCCCGAATTACCCACCATATTTCAAATATCCGATATGGTATTATGCTTTACAGCTATATCTTTGTTATGATATGCTGGAATCTGTACCGGATACCATCAGAGGAGGTTACAGACAATGGAATTGCGTGTCCTTCAGTATTTTCTTGCCGTTACCAGGGAACAGACTGTTTCCGGCGCCGCTGAATCCCTGCATCTCTCACAGCCAACGCTCTCCAGACAACTGAAAGATCTGGAAGATGAACTCGGAAAGCAGCTCTTTATCCGGGGGAGCCGCAAAATCACGCTGACAGAAGAAGGGATGATTCTGCGAAAACGAGCGGAAGAAGTGGTTGATCTGATTGATAAGGCAGAGCGTGAGATTGCCCTGACGGATAATGTGATCACAGGAGATGTCTGTATCGGCGCAGGCGAAACGGACGCGGTCCGCTATCTTGCGAAAACGGCCCGTGAACTGCAAAAGCAGTACCCTGATGTCCACTATCATATTTCCAGCGGAGATACGACGGATGTTTTGGAAAGTCTTGATAAGGGTCTGATCGATTTCGGACTTATATTCGGCACGATCGATACTTCCAAATATGAGTATCTGCGCTTCCCGATTTCCGACACCTACGGGATTTTAATGCGCAGAGACAGTCCGTTGGCAGAAAAAGAAACAATATGCCCGGAAGATCTGTGGGACAAACCGCTTATGTTTAACCGGAATACCCGCGACGGTGATCTTCTGACCTCATGGCTGAAAAAGAACCGGTCGGAAATACAGATTGTTTTCACATATAATCTGCTCTTTAACGCCTCGCTGATGGTCGAAGAAGGTCTCGGCTACGCGTTTGCACTCGACAAAATCATC
>CATLGN010000223.1 GCA_949935685.1 uncultured Lachnospiraceae bacterium
CTGCCGTTTTAGCAGACATACATATCGGAGGAATCAATATGGGAATTGAAAATTATATGGAACAGGCACGGGATCAGATATTGCGCAAAAGTCTGATGTCCGATGAATTTTTAGATTTTATGAGAGAAAACCGGCTGCCGCTCGACACGCTGATGGCGCACTATCACTGTGCCATTATGGAAATGGAGACAAAGTTTAATGTGCTGAACCGACAGTTTTCCCTGCAATATGACCGGAATCCGATCGAAAGCATCAAAGTCCGCGTAAAATCCATGGAGAGCATTATCAAAAAAGCGCGCCGCAAAGACATTCCGCTGAACCTGAAATCCATTGAAAAAAATATCCGGGATATTGCCGGCATCCGCGTCATCTGTTCGTTTCAGGACGATATTTATGTGCTGGCCGACTGCCTTCTGCGACAGGACGATATTACCCTGATCGAAGTGAAAGATTACATCAAAAATCCGAAGCCCGGCGGCTACCGCAGTCTCCATCTGATCGTGGAAATCCCCATCTTTCTGGATACCGAAAAGAAACAGATGAAAGTGGAAGTGCAGCTGCGCACCATCGCCATGGACTTTTGGGCCAGTCTGGAACACAAACTGCGTTATAAAAAGAATATTCCGGCGGAGGAAGCCAGCATTCTGGCAAAAGAACTGCTCGAATGCGCTGAAATCAGTTGTTCTCTCGATATGCGCATGGAAAAAATCCGCAACCGGATTGCCAAAGCATCGCTCCCCACCGCCGAGTAGAATCAGCCAAAGTCCCGTTATCGCATATGGTCCTGCATCAACTGCATTTCCATCTGCAGCCATTCGGTTTCCGACAATTTCATGACATTTTTGACTCGCTGACTGACAATCAGCGGGTCATACGGCTTGGTGACAACATCGACCGCCCCGAGCTGCAATGCTTTGATTTCGTTTTTCCGTTCTTCGCTGGCCGTAATTACAATAATGGGGATCCGGGAATAAACAGAACTCTTCTTTAATTCCTGAATCAGTTCAAATCCATCCATCTCCGGCATAAAAATGTCCGTAATCACCATACTGATCACACTGACAGACTCCTGCAGTACTTCCAGCGCTTCCTTTCCGTTGGAAGCCTCAAAAAACCGATAGGAATCTCCCAGCGCGTCGATCAGTGACTTGCGCAGCATTCTCACATCGTCCACAAGCAGAATGCCTTTTTTATATACCGTCCGCTCATCCCGCCGGAGAAATTCTTCCGCGATCAGCTTCTCATACTCTGCCGTCATCAGCGGCTTGGCAAAATAATATCCCTGAATCTTGTCGCAGCCAACATTTCGCAAAAAATCAAGCTGTTCCCTCGTCTCCACGCCCTCCGCCACGGTACTGATGCTCAGCAGCTTCGCCATTCTGACAATACTGATCAGAATATTGCCGGCTCTCTGGGAAGAAACCAATTCTTCCATAAACTGCATATCGATCTTCAGCGTATTAATGGGCATTTCCTTTAACATATTCAGGGAAGAATACCCGCTGCCAAAGTCATCCATGAGGAGTTCAAACCCCCGCTGCTGTAACTGCGAGACAAGCGCAATAATCTCCCGCGGCTTTTCCGTATATGCGCTTTCGGTAATCTCCAGACGAAGCAGTTCCTTGGGAAGCCCGTATTTTTCCAGCATCTGTTCCAGTGCGTCTCCAATACCCGGATCATACAGATCAATGCGGGACACATTAACCGATATGGGACACACAGTTTCACCGGTATCCCGCATTCTCGCCAATACCTTGCAGACTTCTTCCCATACAAACAGATCAAGCTGCCGAATAAATCCATTCTTTTCAAATAAGGGTATAAAAATATCAGGCCGAATCAGCCCCAGTTCGGGATGCTTCCAACGCACAAGCGCTTCCGCGCTAATCGGCGTCTCCGTAGCCGCGTCATAAATCGGCTGCAGCATGATATAAAACTGCTTTTCCCGCAGCGCCTGCTCCATATCCGCAATAATACGCTGTTCATTTCGAAACTGCGTCGCCATTTCGGCGTCATAATAAGCATACCGTTCCCCGCGGTTGCCCTTAATATTCATCAGCGAAAATTTGGCTCTGTCACACATTGTGGAAACGGAAAGCTGTCTGTCATCAATCTTATAAATCCCGCATTCCAGATTAAAATGATATTCCTGGCGCAGCGGTTCCATCCGTTCCTCCACATGACGATAAAACGCGATCTCCTCGTCTCCGTTTTCATTGGGAATGCAGCAGACAAAATTATCGGCGATAATTCTGCCATAGGTGCCTCTTTTATCCACTTGCTCCCGCAATATCTGCGCTAACGTCAGGAGAATGGTATCCCCTTTTTCATTTCCGTAAAAATCATTGACAAGCGTAAACCCTTTGATATTAAAATATAACATGACATATGCTATATCCGGATATTTCAGAAGCATCCGCTTTGTCTGATGATAAAAAGTCAGCGAAGGATACAGATTGGTCAGCGTATCACGGTCCTGCAGATTCCGGTTGATGACATTCCCGATTCTCTTTTTGAGTACTTCGGCATGATACGGTTTCAGCACAAAGTCCTCCGCACCCAGTACAAGCGCCTTCTCCACCTGCGCATTTTTTCCGGGATTGGTGTTGACTACAACCGGGATATGAGCATACGCCCCCTTCTTTTTCATGCGGCTTAAGAAATTCAGACCGTCTGTCTCCGGCAGGATAATATCGAGGAAAATCAAATCCACATCATTTCTCTCTTCCAGTATTTCCAGCGCTTCGCCGGCATTTCCCGCCTCCAGAATCTCATAGTCATTTTCATCTTCCCAAACGGCTTTCACTGCCTCCCTGTCTTCCGTGGCAGCCGCAATGATCAAAACTACCCTTAACTCTTTCATACTTATTGTCTTTCTGCGTTATCGCTGATACGGAACATTTCCGCCTGTCTCGTCAGATCGTCAATAACCCCCTGCACTTCCTGAAGCGCCCGGAATATCGCTTTCATATTAGCGGCCAGTTCCGTTGTATTCTGCGCCACATTGGTAACTCCCACGGCATTTTGCTCCACCGTGTTGGAAATCCCCTCATTGGAAGCCACTACTTCCTCCATGGTATCATTAATCGCATTCGTACCGGTCAGAATCTGGTCCATAATACCGGTAACGCTTGTCGCATCCTTCAGATATTGTACGCCGGTTTTTTCCAGTTCATCATAATCCGGCATGACACGTTCATTTACAAATCCAAGCAGCTCAGAGGCATTGTCGGACAGTCCTGACACACTCTTTACTACCCCCATCGAGATCCCCTGGATATTATTGGCCGTCTCCTTGCTGTTATCCGCCAGTTGACGGATCTCATCCGCCACCACGGCAAATCCTTTGCCTGCTTCGCCTGCTCTCGCCGCCTCAATAGACGCGTTCAGAGCCAACAGATTTGTCTGTGCCGCGATGCCCAGAATCTCATCCGTCAGCACTTTGATATTGTGAATCTGTTCGCTGTCCTGCACCGACTGCAACAGCGCTTTCTCAATCCGCCCCATTACATCTTCCGCATAGCGCTTACTCTCTACCGCCTGTTTTTGCAGCTTGTCCGCCCGCTGTTTCATATCCTCTGCAAAATGATAACCCGCATTCAC
>CATLGN010000224.1 GCA_949935685.1 uncultured Lachnospiraceae bacterium
CACGAGGAAACCTATGTCGGCAGCTTCCGCAATATTTTGCTCTCGATGCGTCATATGAAAATACAGTTGAGCGATGTGATGCGGCAGGTCAATCGTTCGGCCGATCAGGTATCTTCGGCCAGCGCGCAGTTGTCCGACAGCGCCCAGACACTCAGCCAGGGAACAACGGAACAGGCCAGCGCCGTAGAGGAACTGGCGGCACAGATCACCGAAATTTCCGAGCAGGCTAAAAATACCGCTTCCAGCGCGCTGGAAGTACGCGGCCAGACCCGCCAGACCGGCGATGAAGTTGCCCTCTGCAATCAACAGATGCAGAAGCTGACGGACGCTATGGACAAAATCCAGACCAGCTCCAACGAAATCGAAAAGATACTGAAAACGATCGATGATATTGCATTCCAGACCAATATACTGGCGCTGAACGCCGCCGTGGAGGCAGCGCGGGCAGGCAGCGCCGGCAAAGGATTTGCCGTTGTCGCAGAAGAAGTCCGCAGTCTTGCCGGAAAATCCGCACAGGCAGCCCAGAATACTTCTTCCCTGATTGAACATTCCACAAGCGCCGTGCATGTGGGAACGGAAATCGCAAAACATACAGCGGATACCCTGCTGGAAGTTGTAAACAGCATTCAGTCCGTCGTCGGCTCCATTGACAGTATCGCCACCGTAGCCACCGAACAATCCGAAGCTGTCTGGCAGGTTTCCGAAGGAATCAACCAAATATCGGTTGTCGTACAGAATAACAGCGCAACGGCAGAAGAGGGCGCCGCAGCCAGCGAACAGCTCTCCGCGGAAGCAGCCAGCCTGAAAAACCTTGTCGATCAGTTTACACTTTCCGCGGACTGATTACGGCGGCTTCCATATCCATACCGCGTTTTGTATCTGTGGTACATTGCGGCAGACAGGGCAAGCGCCATCAGTTCTGCCGCAGGCGTTGCCAGCCAGATTCCACTCACACCCAAAATCGCCGGCAGTACGGCCATTGCGATCAGCATAAATACAAACGAGCGTGAAAATGCAAGGACAGCCGATACGGCCCCATTGGACAACGCGGTAAACATTCCGCTCATAAAAATATTAAAGCCGATAAAAAGCAGCGCGGCGCTGCAAATCCGGTTTCCCGTAACCGCCAGACGGTATACCGGATCATCCGGCCGGGCAAATACGGAGACAAGCGGCTCTGTCAGGAGCAGGGATACTGCGGCCGTGCCAACCGAAATACCGGCAATCACACACAGGCTGGTCCGCACCAGCCTTTTCAGTTTTGTATCATTCTGCTCCCCGTAATAATAGCTGATCATCGGCGCCACTCCATAGGAGTACCCCGTATACAGAGAACTGGCAAACATCAGCACATACATCATAATTGTGACAGCCGCCACGCCGTTTTCTCCCACGTACGTAAGCATTGTCCAGTTGAATATCATCGTAATGATTCCGGTGACAAGCGCTGTCGCCATTTCAGAACATCCATTTGCAGCCGCACCCGCCAGAACCCGGATGCGGAATACCGGCTTTTGAAAACGCAGCAGACTCTTTTTACGGCTGAAGGCAAATACGCCTGCAACCGCCGTCACCGAATAGCCAAGACCCGTGGCAACTGCCGCGCCGCCAATCCCCATACCACAGACGGCAATAAATAGATAGTCGAGCGCCATATTCAAAATACCGCCCGCCACCGAGCAAATGAGGGAAAGCGTTGCCATTCCTCCGGCAATCATGTAAAGGGTAAAGTTGTTCATCAGCAGGATGGGAACCGTAAACAGCAGATAACGGCTCAGATATTCCGTACAATACGCCGTCACATCTGCGGAAAGCCCCATTCCCGCAAAGAGCGGCTCCATGATCAGATAACCGAGCGCACACATAGCCAGCCCCGCCAATATATTAATGATAATCAGACATGTAAAATCTTCTCTGGCCTCCCGGTGCTTTTGTTCCCCCATCTTTTTCATAATTACCGCGCTTCCCCCTGTGGCAAGCATAGTGGAAACCGCAGCGACAATCTGAATAACCGGCGCTGTCAGATTAATCGCCGACAAGGCGTCCGTCCCGATCAGATTTGACACAAACAGACCGTCAACCATCGTATAAAAAGACATAAATACCGTCATCGCAATGGTTGGGACGGCAAACTTCAAAATATGGGCCAGTGTTACCGGTTTTTCATAAACATTTTCATTTTTCATCGCTTTCCCCTTTCAAATCGATACATGTTTCCGCACTACGTATCATAAACCATACAGCAACTGTACGGTCAAGCAGAAGATAAAAGGAGTATGCAGATTGAAAACCAACAACAAGCATTTAACCATCGGCCAGTTCGCAGCGCTGCATGGTATCAATAAAAAAACGTTAATGTGGTATGACGAAATCGGCCTGTTCCGCCCCGCTGCCATTAACCCGGAAAACGGATACCGCTGCTATAACTATCACCAAAGTCCCATACTGGAGACAATCCTGCTGCTGCGCGAACTGGATGTATCCATTGATGAAATCCGTTCGTTTATGCAAAATCGCTCGGCGGAAAATATGAAACAACTGCTGGAGGAAAAAATAACCGATCTCGATCACAGTATGATGCACCTGCAGGCCATCAGAAAAACGTTATGCAGCCATCACCGGGATATGGTGACATTATTGACAATGGATCTGACGGAGATCAGTCTGGTTGAAAAAGAAGAACGCTGTCTGGTAACGGTGGCCGTTGATAAAAACACTTCCTTTGAAGAAGAAGTGGAACTGATCACGGCTGAAACGGCCAAATACCGGCTTGGCCGCCTGCATGACGCCTCCTATGGCTCCATGATCTCTGTCGCAAGCCTGCATAGCGGCTACTTTGACGATTATTCCCGCCTGTTTATGGAAATTCCTTTTCTCAAACAGAAAAGCGGATTGCACATACAGCCCGCCGGCACATATCTGCGTGCCTTCCACAAAGGGGAATGGAGCGGAATATCGTCTCGGTATCGGGAAATTCTCGACTTTGCCCGCAGACAGGGACTGACCCTGTACGGATATTCCTACGAAAAAGGAATCAACGAGACGGTTATCGACCATATCGCGGATTACATTGTGCAAATCGAAATCCCTGTCCGCAGCTAAAAAGTTCCCATTGCTTCCGCAAAAACATCGGGATATAATATGGATAACGTCATATACATATGAGGAGGAGACAATGAAAACACAGATTGAACATGTCATCTCAGACGGTCAGGAACAGCGGGATAACCTGCCTCTGGGCACAATCGGAGCGCTTCTCGGCGTTCTGCTGGGAATGGTATTATGGGTCGTGATCGGCCAGATCGGATTTATCGCCGGTATCGCAGGATATGCCATCGTATTTTGCAGTATGAAGGGATATGAAATGCTCGGAAAAGGGTTATCCAAAGCGGGCATTGTTATTTGTATTATCCTCTCGTTTCTGGCAGTCATCGCCGCCGAAGTCTTGTCGCTCGGTGTCACCGCTTACATGGAACTGGGACCGGATGCGATCTTCTATCTTCCCGAATTGTTGCAGGAGCCGGAGCTGATTACCATTATCGTAAAAGATCTCGTCATCGGCTATGCCCTTTCGATCTGGGCAAGTTATTCTTTT
>CATLGN010000225.1 GCA_949935685.1 uncultured Lachnospiraceae bacterium
CCAATAACTACGGCCCGGAATACGGACGCGCCGAACGGAATTTCGGCCTGATTCTCCGGGAAGACCTTGCGCCCTACCGGGACGAACTGCTCATCAGTACCAAAGCCGGCTATGATATGTGGGACGACCCTTACGGAAACTGGGGCAGCCGCAAATATCTGCTGGCAAGTCTGGACCAGAGCCTGCAGCGTATGGGACTTGATTATGTCGATATTTTTTATCATCACAGAATGGATCCGCAGACGCCCCTGGAAGAAACCATGGGCGCGCTCGATCAGGCCGTCAAAAGCGGCAAAGCTCTGTATGCGGGCATTTCCAACTATGACGGCCCCACGATGAAACAGGCAGCCGCCATTTTGCGCGACCTGCGCTGCCCGTTTATTATCAATCAGAACCGCTATTCCATTCTCGACCGGGACATTGAGCGAAACGGTCTGAAACAGTCGGCATACGACGAGGGCAAGGGCATTATCGCTTTCAGCCCGCTCGCACAGGGATTGCTGACAGACAAATATCTGCACGGCATTCCCGAAGACAGCCGCATTGCAAAAGACGGCCGCTATCTGCACAAAGAAGCGTTATCCGACGAAATCCTGAAGCAGATCGCCGCCCTGAATGAATTGGCGGCGCAGCGCGGACAGACGCTGGCGCAGATGGCTCTGAGCTGGATTTTAAAAGACGGACAAGTGACAAGCGTCCTGATCGGCGCTTCCCGGCCGCAGCAGATTATGGAAAACCTCAAAATACTGGGAAATTGCAGTTTCTCAGAAGAAGAACTGCGCAAAATAGACGAAATCTGCAGGATGTAAGATTCCTGCAATCAGAATGCCGGCAGGAGGGGACAATATATGATGCGCGTCATTGTTATCGGAAGTCCGGGCGCAGGAAAAAGCACATTTGCCCGAAAGCTGAGAGACGCGACAGGGCTTCCTCTGTACTATCTGGATATGATCTGGCACAGGCCCGATCAGACCAGTCTTACTTCGGAACAATTTGACCTGCGCCTGCGCGAAATTCTCATGAGGGACCGGTGGATTATCGACGGCAATTACCTGCGCACCCTTGCGGTCCGCCTGCAGGAATGCGACACCGTTTTCCTGTTCGATCTTCCGCCGGCAGTCTGTCTCGCAGGCGCAAGAGCCCGCATCGGGAAAAAAAGAGAAGATCTGCCATGGGTCGAATCCGAAACAGACCGCGAATTTGAACAGTCAATTCTCGATTTCCCCAAAGATCAGCTCCCGCAGATTCAAAAGCTGCTGCAACAGCAAAAGCAACAGAAAGACATTATCATTTTCCAATCGAGAAAAGAAGCAGACTCTTATCTAACCGCTACGCTTCCCATACCGCAGCGGTTCTGAAATATGTACATTGAAATAAGAAATCAGAGGCCCCATCCCAAACGCCGACACAAGCGTACCGACGCCGGGCATCTCGCCAAAGGCAAATCCCGCCGCCGTAGCAATCAGATCGCAGCTTACCCGCACGAGAAAAAAACGCCATTTTCTTTTTTCCGAAATGCAAAGCGCAATGGAATCATACGTGGAAACGCCCAGATCCCCCACATAATAAAGAGAGGACGCGACACATAAGAGCAGCACGCCCGCCGCCAGCAGCAGCGCCCGCCAGGCGGTCGTTTCCACAAAAACGGTCTGCCGCCATATCCAGGTCGAAAAGTCCACCATATATCCGAGCAAAAAAATATTGATAAACGTGCCGAGTCCGATTTTGCTCCTGTCCACAAAGAAAACGCCGACAAGCATCAGCAGATTCAGCAGCATATAAAATGTGCCGAAAGAGACCGGAAGCAGCCGTCCCGTACCGTGTGCAAATACCTGAAACGGATCCATGCCGAAGGCCGACGCGTTGAACATTCCCACCGCAAAGCCGCTGAGCAGCACGCCCGCCACCGTCATCACAATCCGTTTTTTCATTTCCGTTGTCATCTCCATCGTTTTATCCCTCAAAAGCCCGAATGATCTCACACGTCCGTTCCACGTCCTCATCACTGTGCGCCGCGGAGACAAACATCGCTTCAAACTGCGACGGCGCCACGTAGACGCCATGTTCCAGCATATGGCCAAAGTACGCCGCATACCGCACCGTATCCGACCGTACCGCGCTCTCATAATCCGACACCGGGCAGTCGGTAAAAAACGCACTCAGCAGGGAGCCGATTTGATTGACCTGCAGGCCCAGGCTCCGATAAGCCTCCGCCAGACAGAGGGCTTTTTTTTCAATTTCTTCATATATTTCAGGATGTTCCGTCAGTATGGAAAGCGTTGCAATCCCCGCCGTCGTAGCGATCGGATTGCCCGCAAGCGTCCCTGCCTGATACACGCTGCCAAGCGGCGCCACACAATCCATAATCTCTTTCCGACCCCCGTAAACTGCCAGCGGCATTCCGCCGCCGACGATTTTTCCCAGCGTCGTCATGTCCGGCGTAATTTGATAATGCGCCTGCGCGCCGCCCGTTCCGAGCCGGAAGCCGGTAATCACTTCGTCAAAGATCAACACACACCCATACCGCGCCGTAATCTCGCGCAAAAATGCCAAGAACCCGTCCGCCGGAGGCACCACGCCCATATTTGCCGCCACAGGTTCCACAATCAGACAAGCGATCTGCTCTCCGTACCCGCGAAATATCGCTTCCACCGCCTCCCGGTCATTGTAGGGCGTCACCAGCGTGTGCGCCGTATAGGAAGCCGGAACCCCGGCGCTGTCCGGCACGCCGCCGGTCAGTGCTCCGCTGCCCGCTTTTACAAGCAGACCGTCCGCATGCCCGTGATAGCACCCTGCGAACTTCACGATTTTCTCCCGTCCGGTATAACCCCGCGCCGCCCGAATGGCGCTCATCACCGCCTCCGTGCCCGAACTTACAAGACGCATCCGCTCCATGGAAGGCATACACGAGCGAATCATCTCCGCAAGCTGCACTTCCTTTTTCGTCGGCGCGCCATAGCTCAGTCCGTCCGCCAACGCCGCCCGTACCGCTTCCACTACCTGCGGGTGCGCATGTCCCAGAATGCCCGGGCCCCAGGAACAGACATAATCGATCAGCTCATCGCCGTCCTCATCGGTCAGCCTGCTGCCCCGGGCCGAGCGGATAAAAAGCGGCGTACGGCCTACACTGCGAAATGCCCGAACCGGGCTGTTCACCCCGCCGGGCATCAGTGTACAGGCTTTTTCATATAACTGCACGGAATGCTCCGTATTCATTGCGATTTCCTCCTGAAACAATGTTAATATAAGCAGGACGATAAGCCGGGTTATGTCGTGAATGATCATCTATCCAGGACTGCTGTCGCCAGCAGCCTCCAGCGACCCACCTGAAAGCAGGCCGGGCCGGCCTGTCGCTCTCTGTTCGGTCTTGCTTCGGATGGGGTTTACATATGCCCCTGCCGTTGCCGGCAGGGCGGTAGTCTCTTACACTGCCCTTCCAACCTTACCGGTTTCCCGGCGGTATATTTCTGTTGCACTATCCTTGGAGTCGCCTCCACCGGACGTTATCCGGCATCCTGCCCTGTGAAGCCCGGACTTTCCTCACCTGCGGCCTTTCGGCGCCTGCAGCCGCGATCATTTGTCCTACTTATATTCT
>CATLGN010000226.1 GCA_949935685.1 uncultured Lachnospiraceae bacterium
GTAATCGTATACCGGGATTTCTGACAGGTGCTTTCCACAATCCATGTCCCCCGGTCCTCCGGCGCATTCGTATTGCGGATATTGATGGGGATGCCCTCTTTGCGCACCGGAAAGATCGCGTCCTCATGAAGTACCGTCGCCCCCATATACGAAAGCTCCCGCAGCTCCCGGTATGTGATCGTCTCGATGCCCTCGGGCCGCTCGATAATACGGGGATCGGCAATCAGGAACCCCGATACGTCCGTCCAGTTTTCATAGACATCCGCATGGACCGCCCGCGCCACGATCGAACCGGTGATATCCGAGCCGCCTCTGGAAAACGTCTTCACGCAGCCGTCCGGCGCCGCGCCGTAAAAACCCGGGATAACCGCCCGTTCCGTCTCCGCCAGACGCTCCCGCAAAAGCCTGTCGGTCTCCTCCGCCTGAAACGCACCACTTGCATCAAACCGCACAACCTCCGCCGCATCCAGAAACGGATAGCCCAGATAATGCGCCATAATAATGCCGTTCAGATATTCCCCACGGGAAGCGGCGTAATCCCGCCCCGCCTTTCTCTGAAACTGTGTCTCAATCTCCTTTAATTCCGCTTCCAGAGAAAGTTCTATGCCAAGCCCGGTAATGATCTCCTCGAACCGGAGCCTGATCTGCTTTAATTCCTTGGCAAAATTTTTGCCCTGCTCTGCCAGCGCATAGCAGTCATACAGCATATCCGTCACCTTCGTATCGTGCATATGCCGTTTGCCCGGCGCGGACGGCACCACATACCGTCTCTCCGCATCACTGTGGATAATCTCTCCCACCTTCTGAAACTGCTTCGCGCTGGCAAGGGAACTGCCGCCGAATTTCACAACTTTTATCATAATTTTTCTCCTCACTCCACCTGTCCTGTCATTCTTCAAACAGCCTGCGAATCAGCATATGGCCCTTTTCCACGCGGACGCCGGTTTTCGACGCGGCAGTTTCATTGTAAAGGGTACCGCCCGACGCCGGCCGGCTGCTGTCATACAACAGATAAGGCACGTCGCTGCCCGTATGCGTCCGCACCCGTACCGGTGTCGGATGATCCGGCAGAACAAGCAGCCGATACGGCTCTCCCGCGCTGTCCAGCCCCTCTTTCAGCGGTTTTATGACACGTGCGTCGATATATTCAATGGCCTGCACTTTCTTTTCCGCGCTGCCCTGATGCCCCATTTCATCCGGGGCCTCGATATGGATATAGGCAAAATCATAACCGTCCTGCGTCAGCGCTTTGACGGCCGCCGCCGCCTTGCCCTCGTAATTCGTATGCAGGCCGCCATTGGCTCCCCTGACTTCGATATTGTCCATGCCTGCGCCCACCGCAATGCCTTTTAACAGATCCACCGCGGAGATCATCACACCTTTTTTCCCGTGTTCCGCCATAAAATCGGAAAGCATCGGCCTCGTACCGGCGCCCCAGAACCAGCAGCAGTTCGCCGGACGCAGCCCCTGTCGGATACGTTCCGCATTCAGCGGATGGCGCGACAGTATATCATAACTCTTTTTCATCATTTCATAAAACGTGCGCTCCGCGGGCAGGTATGCGCCGATCACCCGTCCCAGTATATCATGGGGCGGCGTCAGATCCACGACCGTTCCGTGATCCCAGATCACGCAATGCCGATAGCTTGTGCCCACATAAAAACGGTACATATCGTTTTCCAGTTCCCGTTTTACCGCTTCCAGCAACACCGCCGCATCCGCCGTACTGATCTCATCCGCACTGTGGTCGAGTATGGTCCGTTCTTCAAAGGGGATCCCATCCTCCTGTGAAACGGTGACAAGATTGCAGCGCAGCGCAATATCCGTATCCTTCATCGGTACGCCGATGCTCAATGCCTCCAGCGGGGAACGGCCGGAGTAATAGCGGGCGGGATCATAGCCGAGCACCGACAGATTGGCCGTATCCGAACCGGGCTTCATGCCGCCTGGTATCGTATGTACCATTCCGGTTTCCGACACGGCGCTCAGCGCATCCAGATGCACGGTTTTCGCATATGCGAGCGGGGTAAGCCCGCCCAGTTCCTCCAACGGCTCATCCGCCATCCCGTCGCCTAATACAATGACATATTTCATATTCAGTCCTCCAGACGGATTCTGCCCAGAATCCCCTTCACGCTGTTTTTGCGCTCTGCAAACGCCTGTTCCGTCATCGGCGGCGTCACAAATCCGTATTCCTGCGGCTTATCTGCCAGACGGATCACTTCGATCGCTCCGAATATTTCCTGCGCCTTCGCTTCCTCCAGTTCCCGGCTGTCCGCTCGCACAAAGAAACGTCTGACAACCGTACGGTAATCGATCGGCTTCACTTCCTCCGCATCCCAGAAACACATGACCGTCTTCCCCTGATGCCGCGCACAGTCCACCACATCGGAGACAACCGCGCTGGCCGTCGGCAGCTTACCCGCGCCCTTTCCATAATACATCGAATCGCCGAGCATATTGCTGTGTACAAACACGGCGTTGTATACATCGTGTATGCCGTGCAGCGGATTGGTGTTGGAAATCAAAAACGGCGCAACCATCACAAAGCAGCCCTCGTCTGTCAGTTTGCTGATGGCGAGCAGTTTTACCGTGCGCTCCAGCTCTTTTGCATAGCGGAAATCCTCCACCGTAATCTGCGTAATGCCTTCCGTGTAAATATCTTCATAGCGCACCGTTTTGCCAAGCATCAGGGAAGAAAGAATGGCGATCTTCCGGCAGGCGTCATGCCCTTCCACATCCGCCTCCGGATTTTTTTCCGCATAGCCTTTTTCCTGTGCTTCTTTTAAGACAGTCGCAAAGTCGGCGCCCTCTCGCTTCATTTTCGTCAGAATATAGTTTGTCGTTCCGTTCAGAATGCCCGTGATACCGTCGATCTTCTCCGCCGTCAGAGAATAGTTCATCGGCCGGATAATCGGAATACCGCCGCCCACACTGGCCTCAAACAGATAATTGCAGTTATTTTCTCTCGCAAGCTGCAGCAGCTCCGGCCCGTGCGCCGCCACCAGCTCCTTATTGGATGTGCAGACGCTCTTGCCCGCCAGCAGCGCTTTGCGGGAAAATGTATAAGCCGGTTCCAGTCCGCCCATCGTCTCACAGATCACCGATACTTCCGGATCCTGCAAAATGATGTCAAAATCATGCACCACCTTGTCTTCGTTCGGATCCCCGGGGAAATCGCGCAGATCGAGAATATATCTGACGCTGATCGCTTCCCCCGCTTTTTTGTTGATCATATCTCTGTTTTCTTCCAATACGTGCGCCACGCCGCTTCCTACCGTACCGTAGCCTAAAATCGCCGCATATACCATATTTTTTTACTCCTTAGCAAGTATTTTTACCGTATGGACGCCCTTCTGGACTTCCATCTTTTCAATCATTTCGGAAATATTCCGTGTCGTCGGCAGAACCTGTACGCTGATGCTGAGAGAAGCTACCCCGTTTATGGGAATGCTCTGATGAATGGTCAGGATATTGGCCCGAAACTCGGCTACAATTTTCAACACATCCGACAAAAGCCCCGGCTCGTCATCCATCTGTACGGTAAAGGTAACGGTCCTGCCCTGCGAATTGTCGTGAAAGGGAAAAAT
>CATLGN010000227.1 GCA_949935685.1 uncultured Lachnospiraceae bacterium
ATTCTCTTTTATTTTCATTTTCTGCTTCCTCCTAATAATTATCGGGCAGATCGTTTTCCAGCAAGATATACTTATGCCCCTGCCCTTTTACCGCATAGGCATGCGCCATCGCTTCCTCCAGCTTATCGCATACAACGCACCGGGCAGCCGGGAAACCGCTGTCTATTGCCCCTTCCCGGATCGGCTCCGTATGCTTCTTTCCCACCAGAAAAATATAATCGCAGCAGGCCGCCGCATAGGTTCCGAATTTATAATTATATTCCGCTTCCTGTTCCCCCAGTTCGACCATACCGGGCGTAATGAGAATCCGTATCCCCTCAAACATGGCCAGCGTTTCCACAGCCGCCCTGGAACCGACAGGATTGGAATTATAGGCGTCGTCGATCACCGTGACAGCGCCATGCTCACGAATCTCCATTCGGTGCGGAACCGGCTGAATCCTGCGCACGGGAACACGCAAATCCCTGAGCGCGATGCCAAGTCTGTTCGCCACCGCAATTGCCCCGACGACATTGATCACATTGTGTGCACCGATCAGCTTCATCTGAAACCGCTGTGTCTCTCCGTCTGGCGAAACGACAGTAAACGCTGTTCCCAACTGCGATACCGCAATGTCTTTCGCACAGTACCCGTCGCCCGCCCGCTCCGAATAATAAAATGTTTTATGCGGATACGAAACGGCCTTTTCCTTTATATGCGGATTGTCACCGTTCAGAAAGAGCATCCCGTCATCCGGCAATGCATCGGCCAGTTCAAATTTGGTGTTGGTAATATTATCCATATGAAAAAATGTTTCCAAATGCTGCGGGCCGATCGAAGTAATCACACCGTGACGGGGATGGACAATATCGCAGATCTCCCGGATGTCTCCGACATGCCTTGCTCCCATCTCACACACAAAGATCTCATGCATCGGCCGCAGCGATTCCCGGATCGTCTTCACCACACCCATCGGCGTATTATAGCTTTCCGGTGTCACCAGTACATTGTATTTTTCCTGCAGCAACGTCTGTAAATAAAACTTCACGCTCGTCTTTCCGTAACTGCCGGTAACACCGATAATCTGCAGCCCAGGCACTTCCGCAAGTTTCCTTTTGGCATCGTTGATATAATATCGGCTGACACCGTTTTCAATCGGACGGTTTATCATATTGGCAGCCAGATTCAGCAAAAACTGAACGGAGACGGCACAGAGGAAAAGCCCCGGCATCCGCCGGATACCCAAAAACGCACCGCCCAATGCCAAAAGCAGCGCTGTTACGATCAGAATGGTCGCCACCATCCGTTTCACACGCGCCGTATAAACCAGCTTTTTCTTCGTGTGCATTCGTTTTCTGGCACGATAAACAACAATCATCAAAAGCAGCGTAACAATAACCGCCGCATCGACAGCCATACACGGCAAAATCATGCCGACGGTTCCAAGCAAAACGCCGAACAGCAAGAGCCATTGCTGCCCGATATTTTTTCGCAGCCAGTTCAGATGCTCGCCATTCTTATATCCGTTCAATTGAAACATATGCATATGATAACGCATTACCAGAAAAAATGCGGGAATCGCAAGCACAGCCGCCGCAAGTATCCTAATTTCCATCGTTTACTCCAATCTGAAAATATGATCTCATAATCCGTCTGAATGTCGCCGGTTGCTCCAGAAAAGAAAAATGACCGGTCCCTTTCAGGACAGCCAGACCGGCTCCCGGTATCTTCTCCTCCATAATTCTGGCGTCGCCGATCGGCGTCGCCGTGTCGAGATCGCCCCAGATCAGCAGCGTATCCTGCTTTATCTTCGGCAGCAAATGGCGCAAATCCTCATTGACAGCCATCACCAGACA
Organism: uncultured Lachnospiraceae bacterium; assembly: GCA_949935685.1. Lineage (GTDB taxonomy): Bacteria > Bacillota > Clostridia > Lachnospirales > Lachnospiraceae > VSOB01. Next base: position 1,836 of record CATLGN010000227.1, read on the forward strand.
CTGGCGCATAATCGGCGTGGCCTTGCGATAATCTTCGGAGCCCTGCCGGTTTCTCCAGTCGTCGATCAGTTCCGGGAATAACGCATATACGGCTTTCATATTCAAAACTTTTTTCAGTATTTTATACCGTTTCTCTTTTGCCTTTTGCGCAAACGATTTGACCGGCACAATCCCGGCGCTGTCAATCAGCACGATATTGGTGATCGTAAAGGGAAGCGATTCTCTGGAAGCCAGTTTGATAATCACTCTGCCGCCATATGAATGTCCGATCAGCGCCGCCTTCTCAATCCCCAGAGCCTTCATCAGCTCACAAAAAAAGTCCGCATAAGCATCCACATTCCACGCCTCCCGCGGCTCGTCGCTGTCGCCAAAACCCGGAAAGTCAAACTGGACAAAGCGATATGCCTCGTTGATCGTATCCGCCACCGAGTCGTATACCGCGAGATTCGTTCCCCACCCCTGCAGCATGACAACAGTCCTGTCCCCGTTTCCTGTTATCTTATAACAGATATTATATCCATTTATTTCTATCTTCATATGATGCCAAAAGGAATCCTGCTCCCCTTATCCTTTCTTCATTATATATGCCGGAACAATAAAATTTTTCCATTTTTATATTATAAGCGGACTTTTCTATAATATCAATCCATAATGCCAAAGCTTTGCAAATTCAGCATTTTTCCACAGACGCAGCGCAGGATTTGCAAGGAACTGCCATCTGGAGGCGGTGACATACGGATATTATGATAATCTGCCAGAAAGTAAAAGATTATGGCAGATCAGTATTCCATGAAACGGCCAGCTATACACATTACCCACAGTACAAAAATATGTTCCATTTCCGGGAATGAAGTGCTATAATGAAGCCATCGGAAAATCGGGTGTTGTGCAGACGCGCCAAAGAAGGAATACCATTATGGCTTATGAAAAAACAGAATCTCACGATGAATACTTAAAGGCAGTGGAACAGTATGAAGATTATGAAGCTGGCACTTATCAATCTATGACTTTAGAAGAAAAAATGGATTTTTTCGATGGTGTTCATACCAATCATATTCCCCTCTTTGATGAAGATGGGGATGATTTGGAAACTTCTGATGATTACTATGCGATTCGGGATGCGTTTTTGGAGCATCCTGAGCAATTTACTTTAAATCATATTTTGGATTTCATGAAAATGTTGGATGATGAGTGCTATCAGCCTTCATTTATGGAGACAATTATAAAAATTATTCATAATATTGTTTGTTATTATCAGCTCGAGGGAGTTACTTATCTGTTCTCACATTTACGTGAAGTTCCAAGCCGTGGATATGAATATGGCATGTTTTGGAATGTTCGTTATTTAATCAAAGACGACTCGGTTTATCCTCTTGTAAAGGAAGCTCTTACACAAATCAATTCCAATGACAGCGAATTTGTCCTGCAGATTTTAGAAGGGACAAATATGTCTGCTATCCTTGGTATCGACGGCGAAACAAGGAAATTCCCTCTTTTAAGTGAATGCGGCGATGAAATTGAAATGAAAAGAAAAGCTGAGTTGGAGGATGTCGTTTCCCGTTTAATAAGCAAATAACTTCCAGTTGGTAGAATTGTTGCTTTTTTTCTAAATTCCCGCCTGTTTCGGCTTGCGTAGTGTTGTAGGGATTAAGGAAAAGCTTGGGCAAAAAAATCCGGCTAGTGTTGTGTAAAAAGATTTGTTTTTGCATACACTTGATTTAGCCGGGCATATATGGTATTGTATGTG
>CATLGN010000228.1 GCA_949935685.1 uncultured Lachnospiraceae bacterium
TATCAGATCAGAATTAGAGGAATTGGTGAAAGGAGAGAATTGATGTTACATCCATCGTATTCCGATTTAATGAAAGTGGTAAACAGTGAGGTAGAAGAAGGAGAAGCGCCGGTTGTCAACAGCCGGTATTCGATTGTTATGGCGGCTTCCAAGCGGGCCCGCCAGTTGATTTCCGGGGAAGAGGCCTATGTGGACTGTGAGAGCGGCAAACCGCTTTCGACCGCCATTGAGGAGCTGAACGAATCCCGGATTAAAATTTTGAATGAGGAAGCATAAGGGCGGACGATGACTATACTTTTTATATCCCTCGGATGTGATAAAAATCTGGTGGATTCGGAGGCGATGCTCGGTACGCTGGCAAAGCGGGGATATGCTTTTACGGATGACCGGGAAGCGGCGGACATCGCCGTGATCAATACCTGCTGCTTTATCAACGACGCCAAGGAAGAGAGCATTCAGAGCATATTGGAGACAGCGGAACTGAAGACGTCCGGCAGGCTGCGGGTACTGATCGTAACAGGCTGCCTTGCCGAGCGTTACCGGGAGGAGATTCAAAAGGAAATCCCGGAGGTGGACGCCGTTGTGGGTACGGCGGCCATTGAGAAAATTGCGGATGTGGTGGAAGATGTGCTCGCGGGAAGCAGGTGCGGTTTTTTTGCGGATTTGAACACGCCGCAGGGGGCGCATAAAGACGGGCGCATCGTTACAACAGCCGGCGGATATGCGTATCTGAAAATTGCGGAGGGCTGTGACAAACGCTGTACCTATTGCATCATTCCCCATATACGGGGAAGCTATCGGAGCGTTCCGATGGAAGCGCTGCTGGCAGAAGCGGAGACACTGGCGAAGGCAGGCGTGCGGGAGCTGATACTGGTCGCGCAGGAAACGACACTTTATGGCGTTGATTTGTACGGGAAGAAAAGTCTGCCCGAATTGCTGCACAGACTGTGCCGGATCGAAGGACTGCAGTGGATTCGCCTGCTCTACTGTTATCCGGAAGAGATTACGGACGAGCTGATTGCGGCGATACAGTCCGAAGAAAAGATATGCCATTATCTGGATATTCCGATTCAGCATGCCAGCGACCCTGTTTTACAGCGGATGGGCAGGAGGACGACGGCGCGGCATTTGCGGGAGACAATCGAAACGCTGCGTGGAAAGATTCCCGATATATGCCTGCGCACCACGCTGATTACCGGCTTCCCGGGCGAAACGCAGGAAGATTTTGAAGCGTTATACCGTTTTGTCAATGAGATGGAATTTGACAGGCTTGGTATCTTTCCCTATTCTCCCGAGGAGGGGACGCCGGCGGCTCGGATGGCGGAGCAGATACCGGAGGAAGTAAAGCTTTCCCGGCGGGATGAACTGATGGAGCTGCAGCAGGCCATTGCGTTTGAAAAGGCGCAGGAACTGGCGGAGAGCAGGCCGGTGCTGGATGCGTTTATCGTGGGACGGCTGCCGGAAGAAGACGTCTATATCGCCAGAACCTACCGGGATGCCCCGGATGTGGACGGGCTGTTGTTTTTACGGACGGACAGGGAGCTGATCAGCGGGACGCTGGTAAAAGCGCTGGTGACAGGATTCCATGAATATGATTTGACAGGAGAGATGTATGATGAATTTGCCGAATAAGCTGACGATGCTGCGTGTATTGTTGATACCGTTTTTTGTGGCGTTTATGCTGCTTTCGGGCGCGGAATATTCGTACAAATGGATTGCGCTCGGCATTTTTATCACCGCCAGTCTGACGGATCTGCTGGATGGAAAGATTGCCAGAAAGTATAATCTGGTGACAAATTTCGGCAAGTTAATGGATCCATTGGCCGATAAGATGCTCGTAAGCGCAGCTTTGATCTGCCTGACGGCAATGGGGCGGCTGGAAGCGTGGATTGTAATTGTGATTATCAGCCGCGAGTTTATTATCAGCGGTCTGCGCCAGATTGCGGCGGACAACGGCGTTGTGATTGCGGCGAGCTATTGGGGCAAATACAAAACGACATTTCAGATGGTTATGATCTGCCTGTTGATTGCGGATATTGGCGCCCTGGTAATCATAACACGCGTTATTACATGGATTGCCGTCGCTTTGACAATGGTATCTCTGGGCGATTATATGATCAAAAACAGACAGGTATTTATGGAGGATAAATAGCGATGACCGTAGAACTGATCGCAGTGGGAACGGAGATTTTGCTTGGCAATATTGTAAACACCAATGCCGCCTATCTGGCGCAGCAGTGCGCAGATCTGGGCCTTTCCTGTTTTTATCAGACCGTTGTGGGAGATAATGAAAGCCGGCTGATGCAGACATTACAGACGGCGCTTTCGCGCAGCGATATTGTGATTCTTTCCGGCGGTCTGGGGCCGACACAGGATGATCTGACCAAAGAGGTGGCTGCGGGCGTTATGGGAAGAGAATTGCAGATGGATGCGCATTCCCGGAAACGGCTGCAGGAGTACTTTACCAGACGGAAAGTCGAAATGACGGACAATAACTGGAAACAGGCGATGGTGCCGGCAGGCGCGATTGTGCTGGACAATGAGAACGGTACGGCGCCGGGGATTATTATGGAAGCGGATGACAAGCGTGTGATTTTGCTGCCCGGGCCGCCGACAGAGTTGATCCCGATGTTTGAGTCTTCGGTTCGTCCATATCTTTCGCGCATAGAACCGGGCGTGATTTATTCGCAGACCGTCAAATTATGCGGAATCGGCGAGAGCAAGGCGGAGACGATGGTCGCCGATCTCATTGCCGGACAGGATAATCCCACGATAGCGCCCTATGCAAAGCCGGGCGAGGTGCATCTGCGGATAACGGCCCGCGCGCCGGGGGAAAAAGAAGCCAGAAAGATGATCAAACCGGTTGTGAAGGAACTGAAAAACCGGTTCGGTATGAATGTATATACGACAGACACGGAAGTGACGCTGGAGCAGGCGGTAGTCAATCTGCTTCTGGCAAATCATCTCACCGTTACGACGGCCGAATCCTGCACGGGCGGCCTTTTGTCCGCCATGCTGACGAGCGTGCCGGGCGTCTCCGAGGTGTTCAAGTCGGGACAGGTTACATATTCCAACAAAGCGAAGCATAAGCTGTTGGGTGTAAAGAAGCCTTCCCTTGACAAGTATGGCGCGGTCAGCGAGAGTGTGGCGAAACAGATGGCGAAAGGCGCGGCGCTTTCCACCAAGGCAGATGTGGCGGTGGCGGTTACGGGCATTGCGGGACCGGACGGCGGCAGCGCGCAGAAACCGGTGGGCCTTGTCTATATTGCCTGCAGTGTGCGGGGCAAAATTAAAGTAAGGGAATATAATTTTTCGGGTAATCGGAGAAAAATTCGTGAAAACAGTGTCACAGCGGCGCTTACGCTGATGCGTCAGTGCATTTTGGAATATTACAGCGAAACGACATTCCGCCAGTGACATCGGGAGGGAGCGTATGGATCATCAGACAGAGGAAAAATATAGTTTTTGTCCGCAGTGCGGTTCTCTGATGGAAAACGGGGTCTGCCCGGAGTGTGCGGCGCAGCGGGAACAGGGGGTATATTCTTCGCAGCATTATCCACAGGATCAGCAGCCGGGTTA
>CATLGN010000229.1 GCA_949935685.1 uncultured Lachnospiraceae bacterium
ATTCAAATTTCCTTTTTAGATAAATGAAAAAGAAAAAATTGCGGAGGTGAAAGAAAATGGCAGTAAAAATCAGATTAAAAAGAATGGGACAGAAGAAGGCTCCTTTTTATAGAATCGTAGTTGCAGATTCCCGTTCTCCCAGAGACGGACGGTTCATTGAGGAAATCGGAACAATGGATCCGACGACAGATCCCAGTACCTTCAAGGTAAATGAAGAACTGGCAAAGAAATGGCTGGCAAATGGCGCGCAGCCTACGGAAGCCGTTAGCAGGATTTTTAAGAAAGCAGGTATTGAGAAATAAAAACTTGTGAACGGTCTGCATCCAGTGCAGGCAGACTTCCGGAGGTGGATGATGAAAGAATTGGTTGAAGTAATCGCAAAGGCCCTTGTGGACAATCCGGACGAAGTTGTTGTGACGCAGAAGGAAAACGGCAGAAATATTACGATAGAACTTCACGTGGCAGCATCTGATATGGGCAAGGTTATCGGGAAACAGGGAAGAATTGCAAAGGCAATCCGCTCTGTTGTAAAGGCAGCGTCATCAAAAGACAATAAAAAAGTGGATGTGGAAATCATCTGACAGGCGGGGGCGATTCGAATGGGTCGTCCCTGTCTTGTCAATCGCACAGACAGGGAGGAATGGATGGAACAGATGTTCAGGGTTGGCGCAATCGCCTCCACACATGGGATCAGAGGAGAGGTAAAGGTGTTTCCGATGACGGACGACGTAAAACGGTTTCGGAAATGCAAAGAATTGTTGCTGGATACGGGGAAAGAAAAAAAGACGCTGGAAGTCGAAGGGGTTAAGTTTTTCAAGCAGTTCGTGATTCTGAAATTCAAAGGGTATGACAGCATCAATGATGTGGAATCCTATCGGGGAAAAGAACTGTATGTGACACGGGAGCATGCGGTTCCGCTTGGAAGGGACGAATACTACGTGGCGGATCTGATCGGGCTTACCGTACTGGACGAGCAGGAACGGGAGCTGGGCGTTTTACAGGATGTGATTCCGACCGGCGCGAACGATGTGTACAGCGTGACGACGGACGAAGGAAAAGAACTGCTTTTCCCGGCGATCAAAGAATGCATTCTGGATATTGATATAGAAGCGGGACAGATGCATGTGCATATCATGCCGGGGCTGCTGGACTGAGGAATGGCTATGCGATTTCATATTTTAACGCTTTTTCCCGAAATGGTGGAGATGTGCCTGCATGCAAGTATTCTGGGCAGGGCGGAGAAGAGTGGCTGTATCTCGTTTCACACGGTCAATATCCGCGACTATACAAAGGATAAGCATAAAAAGGTCGACGATTACACCTATGGGGGTGGCGCAGGGATGCTGATGCAGGCGCAGCCCGTCTATGACGCCTGGCTGTCCGTGCACAGGGAAGACAAAAAGAGAATCCGTACCGTGTATGTGACGCCGCAGGGCAGGACTTTTACACAGGATACGGCGCGGGAGCTGGCAGAGGAAGAAGAACTGATATTTCTGTGCGGCCATTACGAAGGCGTGGACGAGCGGGTATTGGAAGAAGTGGCGACAGATTACATTTCCATCGGCGATTATGTGCTGACCGGCGGCGAGCTGCCGGCAATGGTCATGATCGATGCGATAGCGCGTCTGGTGCCGGGCGTACTGCACAACGATACGTCGGCGGAGACAGAGAGTTTTCAGAACGGCCTGCTGGAATATCCCCAGTATTCCCGGCCGCCTGTGTGGAACGGCAGGGAAGTGCCGGAAGTACTGTTATCCGGCAATCATGCAAAGATCGCGGCGTGGCGGCTGGAACAGTCCGAGAAACGGACACGGGAGCGGCGGCCGGACTTGTATGAGCGGTATCTTGACAGGGACAATAATTTGTGTCAGTAATTATAAAAATGGCTTAATATTATTGAGAAATGAGGAAAAACATGGGAAATAAAAGATTTGAGTTTGGAAAAAACTGGAAAAATTACCTGGATAATTTGTCTGACGAGCAGATAAAAGAAGCTGAAAAATCTTTGCGGCAATGGTTTGGAGTGAAAAATCTGGAAGGAAAAAGCTTTTTGGATATTGGGTCGGGCAGTGGTTTATTCAGTCTGGCGGCAAGAAATCTGGGAGCCCGGGTTTTTTCTTTTGATTATGATAAAAACAGTGTGGGTTGTACGAAATACCTGAAACATAAATTTTACAAAGGGGATAAGTTGTGGCAGGTAGAGCAGGGAGATATACTGGATAAAACGTATTTGTCTAAATTTGAAAAGTATGACATCGTATATTCATGGGGTGTGCTTCACCATACGGGACACATGTATCAGGCTCTTCAGAATGCAGGTGATCTGGTTGCAGATAACGGTATTTTGTTTATCGCAATATATAATGATCAGGGGAGTATGAGCAAAATGTGGAAAATAATAAAGAAAACATATAATGATCTTCCAGGAGCACTGCGGGGATTTATTTCTGTTCCGTTTTTTATTGCATTGTGGGGAGGAAGGTGTGCTAAAGATATTTTGAGAGGAACTCCTTTTGTTACATGGAAGGCATATGTAAAAAAGCGTGGAATGTCGCCTTGGACAGATGCGGTTGACTGGGTGGGAGGTTATCCTTTTGAAGTAGCAAAACCCGAAGAAATATTTGACTTTTTCCATGAGAGAGGTTATTCATTGGAAAAGATGATGACCAAACAAGGAGGAAATGGCTGCAATCAGTTTGTATTTGTAAAACGGAGCTAAGTGCAAAAAAACCTTGCATTTCCGCCCCGCATATGATACATTATTACTGTTGCAAAAACGAGACGGTCCGCTGTTGCGCAGATGCATTAAGAACGTCCGGGATACAAGGAGGCAGAGATGAACGAAATTATCAGAAGTATTGAAGCAGAGCAGTTGAAACCGGAAATTCAGGAGTTTCATGTAGGCGATACCGTCAAAGTATATGGAAAGATCAAAGAGGGAAACCGGGAAAGAATTCAGGTCTTTGAGGGCACGGTTCTGAAACGGCAGGGCGGAAGCAACCGCGAGACATTTACGGTCAGAAAACTTTCCAACGGCGTTGGTGTTGAGAAGACATGGCCGCTGCATTCTCCCAATGTAGAGAAGATTGAAGTCGTAAGAAGAGGTAAGGTAAGACGTGCGAAACTGTTCTACCTGCGCAGCCGCACCGGCAAGAGAGCAAAAGTTAAGGAATTGGTAAAATAAAGAAAACGTACGGGGCAGCTGCGCAGGTAGTTGCCCCGTTTGTGTAAGATGCGGCCGGCGGCATAGGGGAGGAAGCGATTCCGGCAGAGCGGGGGAATGATGAGCAGACAAAAAGGACTGAGCTTTTACCGTAAGAAAAAGAAAATAAGCTCTGCGGCCGTGCGGGAAATTGCGGAATGGTTTTTCCTTGTCTTTACGGCGGCCCTGATCGGGGCGGTGCTTGTATTTTCGGTCGGGATGCGGACGAGCGTAATCGGCGTTTCGATGGAGCCGGAGCTGTATAACGGGCAGGAGATTCTGATCAATCATTTTATTTACAAACTGGTCAGTCCCAAACGGGGCGATGTGATCGTGTTTTTGCC
>CATLGN010000230.1 GCA_949935685.1 uncultured Lachnospiraceae bacterium
TTTCATCTGTGCCACCGATACGCAGACAATCAGAATAAAGAATACCACCGCATTCGCACTCTGAAAACCAAACTGCCCGCCCGACATACCGTTATTGTAAATCAGGTAAGAAATCGATTCCGTACTCTGCGCCGGGCCGCCCTTTGTCAAAGCCATAATCTGATCGAATACCATCAGGAAGTTTTTCACACAGAGCACCATATTGATGGAAAAGAAAGGAATAATCAGCGGGAATGTCAGATACCGAAACTGTTTCCATCCGGTCGCACCGTCCAGTCCGCCCGCTTCGTATACGTCCTCCGGCACCGTCTGCAGACCGGAGATATAAATAATGGTGTTCATTGCAATCGCCTGCCATGCACATACGACAACAATGCCGATCCACGCCGATTTCGGATCCGACAGAATGCTGGTCGCATTCATACCCATCATGCCTGCCACTGCGGGAAGGATGTAGGTAAAGAAATAGTTAAAAATATAACCGACAACCAGCGCGCCCAGAATATTGGGCAGGAAATAAGCGCCCCGGAAAAAGCTTTTCGCCCGGATTTTGCTGTTCAGCGCCAGCGCCAGAACAAGGCTGAGCACATTCACTACAACCGTGGACACAATCGCCAGTTTAAATGTAAACAGATACGATTTCCCCACACGGCCGTCCGAAAACAGATCGATATAGTTTCGAATGCCCACCCAGTCATAACTGCCGAAGCCTTTGAAGTTTGTGAAACTGTAGATCACGCCCCGGATCAGCGGAATCGTATTAAAGCAGATAAACAGCGCCAGAATGGGAATCGTAATCATTAAAAATGTGCGTTTTCTGTCATTTTTCATTTCTGTTCTTCTCCTTTCCTACTGCGCACCATGCTCTTTTTCATAGTCCTGCACCATACGGATAATATCTCTGTTATACCGCTGCCAGTCCGTATCGAATTTGGCGAGAAAAGCGTCCACATCCCGATTCAGCAGGAATGTCTGAAGCTGTGCATCCACGGCCATTTCCGCCGGATAATAGTGATCCTGATAGTCTGTCATATTGCCGGCGGCAATATATTCCGACATACCGTCCAGCATGGGAGCCAGCGCAAAATCCCCTTCCTTGCAGGGTACCGCATTCTGCGCATCAATATATTTCTGCAGATTTTCATCCGCCAGCAGGAAATCCAGCACTTCGTAAGCGGCTTCCTTATTCGGACAGGATGCCGTTACACAAAACTGCAGGTCGATACCGGAATTCAGCGTATTGCCGCTCTTATCGTCGCTTGCCGGCATCACAAAGGAATCCACATTCAAATCCGGATTCACGGACAAAATCTGCGGCACCGCATAACTGCCGATCGGATACATGGCCGATTCCCCTCTGGCAAAGGCCGTGCAGGCATCGTTGTAGTTGTAGGCAAACGGATCATTCGGCCCGTATTGCAGAAGCGAGAGGTAACGCTCCGACAATTCCCGATACTCCGCGGTAAACGTCGTCTGTCCACGGTTTACCTGCTTCGTCGTGTCCGCGGGCGTAAGATCCACGGCCATCGCATTCCACGGCGCCAGACATGTCCATGTATCCTTAAATCCAAAATAGAACGGCAGGATCCCCTCCGCCTGGATTGTATCACAGAGTGTGTTTAACTCTTCCCAGTTTTCCGGTATCTTCCATCCATGTTCTTCGAACATGTCCCGATTGTAAAGGACGCCCGCCGCATTTGCCACATACGGCACCGCAAATGTACCTTCCTTCGGGACAAACTCTAACGCCTCATCAATCGCTATGTAAGCCGGCTTGATATTCTGCAGCCCCGGATAATCCGAAACATCAGACAGAATATCGGCATCCACAAAATAGGAATAGTTAATATCCCCCCCTATCCCGATAATATCCGGATAGTCTTCTCTGATAAATCTCGTTCTCAAAATTGTCATAGCATCGTTGGGAGAACTGATCGTCAGATGGATGTCATCATGCGTTGCATTAAATTCGTCTTCGACTGTCTGAAAATAATTTGCCGCTTCCGGTTTGTACTGCACGATCTCGATCTCGGTCTTTCCACTGTTCGCCGAAGATCCGCATCCCGTAACGGCAAATGTCGTTATGACCCCGCATAATGCCACCTTTAAAAATGTTATCGTTTTTCTTTTCATAGCATTTTTTCTTCTCCTTTCTTTGATATTTCTATTATATATACCAATAAGCTATCAATAAATATCAATATTTTAGACCTTTTATGCCTTTATACTATTTTTCCGTGTTTTAATTGAAGTCATATGGCATTTTGATATATAATGGTTTTCAGAAAGGGGGATTCTATGAGCGAAGTGATCTTTTCTGTTTTTCCCAGTGAGAATTTTATCGACATGGGACTGTATCAGTTCGGATGGGAACAATGTGATCCCTCCCACTCCTTCGGCCCCGCTGCCAGAAACCACTATCTGTTCCACCTCTGCCTGTCCGGTACGGGCACTCTGATCGCCGCCAATGCAAAAGGCGATTCCATTTCTTACCAAATCAAGAGCGGTCAGGGATTTATGCTCTTTCCCAATCAGGTATGCACATACATCGCGGACCAGAAAATTCCCTGGGAATATGTCTGGATCGAATTTGACGGACTACGGGCAAAAGAAACGCTCGATATGACCGGCCTGTGCCCCGATAATCCCGTTTACCGCGCCAATTATAAAGACATTGCGGAAACGATGAAAAGCGAAATGCTCTATATCGTCAACCACAAAGAAGAGTCCCCGTTCCACCTCATCGGACACCTCTACCTTTTTATCGACAGCCTTGTCCGTTCCTCCACCTCGGCCAAAATCCAAAGAGGAACAAGCCTGCGCGATTTTTACATCAAAGAGGCTTTTTCCTTTATCGAGCAAAATTTTCAGAACGATATAACTGTAGAAGACATTGCCGCTTCCTGCGGTCTGAACCGCAGCTATTTCGGCAAAATTTTTCGGGAAGCCATGGGAAAATCACCCCAGGAATTTCTGATTGCCTACCGTATGACCAAAGCCACGGAACTGCTCAAACTGACACAACTGTCAGTTGCAGACACCGGCAACGCGGTAGGGTACCCAAACCAGCTCCATTTTTCCAGAGCGTTTAAAAATGTATACGGTATTTCACCAAGACAATGGCGGAATGAGAATGGCGGCGGCATTCATAACAAAGACGTCTGACCGGTAACAGACTGCGAAAAAACTGACAGATACGCGGGACTATGGAAGACGTGTGAATGAATCAATCGGAAACATAACATGTCGGAAGGACCACGACAAACGCATGAATGAACAGACCGTGAACATTTCAGAAACCGAAGCGGACAGAAACGGAAAAATCTGCGATGCAACATACTTCTGGCATGGGCGCAGCATTGCGGCCGGGCATCTTGCGGAAGGGATTAGCGGTTCTTATCGCTGTGTCCTGGTTCGCAATTTCCGGACAGGGATGTCAGGAAAAGGCCGATCTGCGCCCGGATGGCGCATGGAGGCCGGTTGCACGCCTGCCGGCATCCGCTGCCGCAGCGATTAGAACCGCTTATGCCTGTAG
>CATLGN010000231.1 GCA_949935685.1 uncultured Lachnospiraceae bacterium
GAAACCTTGCGATTCGCATGGACGAAGGTATTTTTCTTCCGGTCCGGGCGCTGAATGATCTGCGCCGGGCGGCGTTTGCGGCATTGGAAAGCGCCATACTGCAGCCATATCGCAGGACGTGGGGCGTGTCGGCTGCGGCCGCTGCGTCGGATATGGCGGCGGGCACACAGGACGGTATCGATTCCTGTGCGCCATATCTGGCCGTGCAGGCGGAGGACGATGTGCAGCTTTTGGCCGTTTTGGACTGCCGGGAAGTTGACCGGCTGTATATCAACGGGGATCTTATTATGGCCGACACGAAAGAGGAATGGCGGGCGCGTCTGTCCTCGTGGAAAGCGGGGCGTCCGGACAGGCGTCTGTTTTTTGTTATGCCGCGGATTTTGCGTCTGCGGGACGCGGCGTATCTTGCCAAAACAAAACAGATGTTATTTTCCGGCGATACCGTTTGGGACGGCGTTCTGGTACGGAATGCGGAGAGCCTGTACTGGCTGCGGCGGGAGGGATATGCCGGCGCTCTGCAGGCGGATGCCGGACTGTATACCTGGAACCGGCGGGCACGGGCATTTTGGACCCGGATGGGTGCGTCTGTGACCGCGCCGCTGGAATGCAGCAAAACGGAGTTGCACAGACTGGGGCTTGCCGGCATGGAAGTAATCGTATATGGCAGGAGCCTTCTGATGGTAACGGCGAACTGCATTCGCAAGACCGGCGGCAGATGCCCGGCAAACGTGCGGAAAAACGGAGAGCATGACATCCCCGCGCCGGCAGAGGCGCCGCTTTGGCTGCGGGACAGGTACGGGACGTATTTCCCGGTGCGGACAGTCTGTGAACACTGCTATAATGAGATTTATAACAGTGTGCCGCTGTCTCTGCACGAATATGGAAACTCTCTTATGAGAGAGCGTCCGGCCGGCGTCCGTCTTTGCTTTACGACGGAAGACAGGGAGGGGGTATGGCAGGCGCTGCGCTGTTACCGGGATTTTATCAAAAGACCGGAAAACGTGGTATCGGTGGGATTCCCCAGCACAAAGGGACTTTATAAAAGAGGAGCGGAATAGTCCGGTGAACATATGGCAGGATATATAACGGAATTTTCGAAATATTTTATTGCGCTGTTTGCTTCTTTTTATACGTATGAATGCTTTGCCGTGTTCCGATACGAGACAGAGCGGGAGAGAAGCGGCATTTATGTCAGACAGTATGTTTTTATGTTTCTGGTACATTTGAGCTGCTTTCTGCCGATCTACTGTAAGACGGGAGAGCTGGAATATATTTTCTTTTTTCTTTTTCAACAGATTGCTCTGTATACGACGACAGTGCTGTATCATCTGATTTATCCGCTGGCAAACAGGCTGATTATCAATAACATGTGTTTTTTAACCGGCATCGGTTTTTTGATTCTGACGCGTCTGGCTTATAAACGGGCGGTGCGGCAGTTTGTGATCGCCGTCTGTTCGTTTGTGATTGCCTTTCTGATTCCGATGCTGATTACCCGTGTCAGAAAATGGCGTGATCTCACGTGGATTTATGGGACAGTCGGGATACTTTCTTTAGGAGCCGTGCTGATTATGGGAGCTGTGACACACGGCGCGAAGCTGTCTTTTACCATTCTGGGGCTTTCGTTTCAGCCGTCGGAATTTGTCAAAATTGTATTTGTCTGTATGCTTGCCGCCATCCTCTGTCGTCCTGTCACCCTGTGGAGCCTGACGGGTTCGGCCGTTGCTGCGGGTGTGCATGTGGTGATTCTCGCGCTTTCGCGCGATCTGGGGAGCGCGCTGATCTATTTCGTGGCCTATGTGGTTATCGTCTATGTGGCAACCGGAAAAAAACGCTATCTGCTGGCCGGGCTTTGCGGCGGCGGCAGCGCGGCATATTTGTCTTATCGGATATTCAGCCATGTGCAGGTACGTGTGCAGGCGTGGCTCGATCCGTGGAGCGTTATCGATAAGGAAGGGTATCAGATTACACAGTCGCTGTTTGCGATCGGATGCGGCGGTTTGTTCGGGCTGGGGCTTTGTCAGGGCAGTCCGGGTTCCATACCGTTTGTGACGACAGATTTTATTTTTTCCGCGATAGCGGAGGAACTGGGCATCTTGTTTTCCCTGTGTCTGATTTTGATATACATCAGTTGTTTTGTGATGATCATGCAGATTGCCATGTCAATGCGGGATGAATTTTACCGTCTGACGGCAGTCGGACTTGGCATAACCTATATTTTTCAGATTTTCCTGACGATCGGCGGCGGGATTAAATTTATTCCCCTGACCGGCGTTACGCTGCCCTTTATCAGCTATGGCGGGAGCAGCGTACTCAGTACGATTGTCATGTTTGCCGTGCTGCAGGGGATTTATCTGACAGGAGGTAGACAGCATGCTGTCAAAAAAGCAGTCGCAAAAACCGAAAAAAAAGAAAAGAAACCGTGAGATCACACAGGTAACGGTCAGCTTTGTGGCGCTGTTTTTGGCAATGATGGGATACTTTACGGTATATGCGATGACGCACGAAGAAGAGCTGATGAATAACAATTATAACACCCGTCAGCAGCTTCTGAGCGCCCGCAACAGCCGGGGGACAATCTATGCCGCGGGCGGGGAAGTGCTGGCGGAGACAAAAGAGGAAGCCGACGGCACGGAGACAAGAGTGTATCCGTATGACAATCTGTTTTCCCATGCGGTGGGATATGTGGATAAGGGAAAGAGTGGCCTGGAGGCACAGGCAAACTATTACCTGATTCAGTCCAGCATCCCGACGCTCAATAAGATCAAAGGCGGAAACAGCGGGGATAAGAACCCGGGTGACAATGTTTATACGACGCTTGATGTGGAGCTGCAGAAAGCGGCGGAGCGTGCGCTCGGCGTTTATCACGGCGCGATTATCGCGCTCAATCCAAAGACCGGAGAAATTCTGGCCATGGTGTCCAAGCCGGACTTTGACCCGAACCGCATTGCGGCGGAGTGGGAGGACATTCTGGCGGATGAGGAGAACGGTACGCTGCTGAACCGCACGACACAGGGATTGTATCCGCCCGGCTCCACCTTTAAAATCGTGACGGCGCTGGAATATATCAGGGAAAACCCGGACACATATGCAAATTACCGCTATACGTGCGGCGGCAGTCTCAGAGAGGGAGACGATGTGATCAACTGTTATCACGGCAGCAAACACGGGCAGGTAAGCCTGCAGACATCCTTTGCCAAATCGTGCAACACATCCTTTGCCAATATGGGAATGGGATTTGACCGGGTAATGTTTGCGGATACGCTGCATTCTTTGTTGTTTAATCAGGAACTGCCGCTTTCCTGTGTCTACAATCAGAGCAGGCTGGAAATACAGCCGGATGACAGCAACGGTGAGATGATGCAAAATGCCATCGGACAGGGCAGAACGCAGATTACGCCGGTTCATCTGGCGATGATTACCGCTTCGGTTGCCAATGGCGGCGTTTTGATGAAACCGTATCTGATACGGCGCGTGGAGAGCGCGGACGGAACGATCGTAAAAGA
>CATLGN010000232.1 GCA_949935685.1 uncultured Lachnospiraceae bacterium
GGATATATTGCTCAGTATCTGTGTGCAGATGACCTTGATTTCCTTTATAAAAGAATACAGCAGCTAACACCTTTTACCGAACCACACGATTTTCTTCTGATTAGTAAAATGCCTCAGCACAGTATCACCATTGGCGCCGCTCTTCCTTATATTCAGGCATTTTTAAACAGGCCGGATATTTGAACAACAATACCTTAAGATGATACGACATCAATTACAACAGAAGATTTTAAAGTTAAGCCCGCTTCTTCATAGTAGCAGAACTTTCGTCATTTCCTCCCGCAGGGCCGCCGCTGCCCGCCGAATATCCGGCTGCGCAATCACAGCCGACACGACGGCCGCGCCGTTGATCCCCCTGCCGGCAAACTGCGCAATATTATCCATGCTGATTCCGCCGATCGCCACAATGGGAATCCGAACCGCGCGCCGTATCTCTTCCAGACAATCCCACGATACCCGCGGCGCATCTTTCTTTGTATTCGTTGGAAATACGGCGCCCACGCCGATATAATCCGCACCGTCTGCCTGCGCCCGGAGCGCTTCCTGCACCGAGGAGGCCGACACGCCAAGAAGCATATCCGGCCCGATCAGCCGCCGGGCCGTTTCCGCGGGCAGATCCCGCTGCCCGATGTGAACGCCGGCCGCGCCGGCCGCCAGCGCAATCGCAACGCTGTTATTGATGATCAGCGGCACGCCATAGCAATCGGTTATCTTTTTTACCGCACATGCACTGTCGTAAAATGTCCGCTCATCTGCGCCCGTTTCCCGGAGCTGCACCATCGTACACCCTCCCAGAAGCGCCTGCTCCACAGCCGCCTCCAATGTCTCCGCAGACATGGCCCTGCGGTCCGTTACCAGATATAACGTATAATCCGCTTTCATGCTCCGCTCCTTTCCACGCGAAACCGCGCCGCAACCGATTTCACAAGGCACACGTTTCCATAAAGTAAAAATGATTCGTCGGTCCATATCCCCTGCCAAGCGCCGGGGCATGACGTATCGCCTCTGTCACATATCGCTTTGCCTGCCCGACCGCTTCCGGCAGCGGCATCCCGAGCGCCAGCCCGGCCGCTATGGCGCTGGAAAATGTGCAGCCTGTTCCATGCGTATGTTTGGAATCGATTCTGTCGCCGTCAAATAACCAGGTACGCGTGCCGTCGCAGAGGATGTCCAGCGCCGTTTCCTCCCTGTGTCCCCCTTTGACAACCGCTGCCCGGCATCCCATTCCCTGTATCCGCCGCGCCGCTTCTTCCATATCCCCTGCCGTCCGAATTGTCATTCCCGTGATCCGCTCCGCTTCCGGGATATTGGGCGTCAATACGTCCGCCAGCGGTACTACGGTCTCAATCAGCGTATCCACTGCGCTCTTTTCCATAAGCGCACAGCCGTTCTTCGCATACATAACCGGATCGATCACCACATTGGCCGGACGGTACTGCCGCAGCTTTTCCGCAACCGCTTCCATGACATATATCTCCGGCAGCATCCCGATTTTAATACCATCCGCTCCCATATCTTCCCACACCGCGTCGATCTGCTTTCTGATCATTTCACCGGATATATGTTCCATATCGATCACCCGGCAGGTATTTTCCGCCACCACCGAAACGATCACACTCATTCCGAATACCCCGTACGCCGCACAGGTTTTCAGATCCGCCTGAATCCCCGCCCCGCCGCTGCAATCCGAACCCGCAATGCTCAATACCGTTTTCATTTGCCTCTCCTTTCACAACCCCCATACGCCATTTCCCAAAATGCCAGCTCCAACAGGCTCCCCTTTTCAAACACCGCCCGCAGCTCCCTTCTGCGTTCTTCCGAAAGCCCGGCGCAGCGCGCCTGCGCAAACGCCGTCCAGTCTTCGCATTCCTGCGCATAGGCATCTTCCGCATAATCCGCAATAAAATCCCGGTAAACGCTGTCGGTGCATTCCGCCGCTATCTTGCGGAAAATATAGCTGTAACTCAACATGCACGGCAAAATTGCCATCAGCATGTACGCCATATCCTCCTGCCGCGCCGCCGTTTCCAGAAAAGCTATGTACGCCAGATTTTCCGGCAATGCATCCATTTCTTCCACATCCGCATCGGTCAGCCCCCACTCCGCCAGCCACGAAAGCCTTACGGCAGATTCCCGCTCCGTCACAAACCCCATACCCCGGTAAAACAGCCGTATTTCTTCCAGCGAAGCCGCATGATAAACGGCCCATCCGAACATCCGCGCATAATGTTTTAAATACATACTGTCCTGTATCATATACCGCCGGAATCGCTCAATCGCCAGCGTGCCGTCTCTCAGTTCCCGCAGGAACGGCGTCTCCAGGCACCTGTCCCAGACCGGCCTCGCCGCCTGTAAAACTTCTTCCATAAAAGTCATCAAAATCCCCCTGTCTTTACAATGATCTGTTCCGTGCGCTGCGAATAAAAAAAGCGCAGGAAAGCAAAATTGCTTCCCTGCGCCGGTATTAACCGACAGGTCAAGAGGTCAGGCGCACGCCTTTTTCAACCGATTCTTCAGTTCCCTCGCAACATCGTCAAAGTGTATTTGTTTTTTTCATTATAGACACGGCAGCCGGAAAAGTCAAGAGTCCCCTTTTCCTTCCGCCAGCCATTCCTCCGGCACGGTCAGCACGTCTCCTTCCCGGATCCGGTCGGCATTTTCCAGCCCGTTCCGGTCGGCCAGTTCCCGATAACGGCCCGCTTTCCCGCCATAAGCGCCGGAAAGGGCAGAAAGCGTGTCGCCCCATTCCACCTGGATTTGATACGGCAGATAGTAAAATCCGTCCATCACATCCTCCGCGAAAGCCAGGTCAGGGCGGTAATTGTTATACTGATCGGTAAACAGCAGCAAATACTGTACCGTGTGCTCGCCCTTCACGGTAGAGCGAACCGGAAGCGAGACAATATTATCCAGACGCAGGCTCTGCGTTTCATCTTCGTCCACAAACACATAATGTCTGGCATTCAATTCTTCTTTATACAGGTTGAACGAATAACGACCGTTATTGATCCATGTGTGATGATCCCACCAGTTCATAAAATCCAGCGGATGCAGCCAGTCCGGATCTTCCATACACCCCCAGATGCGGGAAATATCCGTCTCGATCTCCGCATCGTCCAGCGAAGCCAGCCACAACGCACCCGGCAAAGACGAATCCATATGATCATACAAAGACGCCGGCGCATATATTGTTTTCAGCTTTCGCGTCTTCTGCAAAAAAGCGTTCATATCCGCGATTTCCTGATCCGGCAGACGCAGCAGCCATGCCTGATACCCGGCTCCGTATTCTCCATACTGCGCCGGCACGCTACCCGCCTTCGCCTCCATGCAGAGCGCATACGGCGAAACCTCCCGGATCACAAACCCCTCCGGCGCCCGCATACAGAACGCATCACACAGATACGCCGTATCCGTTCCCTTTGTATACGCAGACTGCGAGATACCAAGCGGTATCAGCCCCAGTTTCTCTTTCGCTTCCTCCAGATCAAACTGCCAGCTAT
>CATLGN010000233.1 GCA_949935685.1 uncultured Lachnospiraceae bacterium
CTGATCTGAATGAAGGCAGTATGCCGCACAAAAAGGCGGTTTCGGAACAGGAGATTGAAGAAGAACGGCGGCTGTTTTATGTGGGAATGACCCGTGCGCGGGAAAAACTGTATCTGTTTTACCGTACCGGAACAGAAAAAGAACCGGAGAACATGTCCCGGTTCTTAAAGCCTCTTATGGATTTGCCGTACTGTTATAAGTGAGTTTGTGAGAAGTCAGCTTTCTTCCTCTCCTACGAGCTCGTCAAATTCCGCATTATCCAGATATTCGTCAAAAATGTCGGCGACAATCTCATATTCGCCGTCATCTTCAATATACGTCAGTTCCGGTTCCCTGTCCGGATCGTTTTCATCTTCCCGGTAGCGGTAAAACCAGACTTCGCCGTCTTTGTTTTCGCCGTTTTCATCGAGAGGAAGCAGTGCGATATAATCCTGATTCTGTACGGTCAGGATTGTGATTACGGCACAGGTTACGATGACGCCGTCTTCCAGTTCCAGCTCAACCGTCATTTCTTCCTCTTTTTTATGGTTGCGATTCCCCATCTGCGATACCTTCCTTTCTTTTTTCCTTATTACGCCCTTTCCTATTGTACAAAAAGAATGAAGAAAAGTAATGTAAACGGAAAACTATTGTATAAATTCGTATAAAATCGTCGCATCCTTTTGCCGTTTATGTTATACTCTTAAAAAAGCTCCAAAAAAATACAAACAGAAACTAATATACCTGAATACTTGAAAAGGAAGGCAGCTATGAGAAAAGGAAATTACTATCCGAAGGGTGTAAAAGCGGTGGACGGAGCCATGCAGTTTGTGTTTCGAATGGAACGGGCGGCAAAGGATGTTGCGATCGCATTTTTTGCCGGAACAAAAGAGCTTTTGCGTATACCGGTACCGGACGACTATCGGCATGGACTGCTTTACAGTGTAGTCATAGACGACCTTCCCAAAGAGGCTGACAGTTATTGTTACTATGCAGGGGAGTCATGGGAAGCTGACTGTTATGCGGGAGGCGTAATCGGCATGAAACCGTACGGCAGAGAAAAGGGGCCGCTGCGTTATGCGCTTCCGGGGAAACCCTATGACTGGGAAGGGGACAGCAGGCCCGGGCATCCGTATGGCCGCTGCGTGATTTATGGCGTTCATGTGCGGGGGTTTACGAGACATACTTCTTCCGGCGTTCGGAAGAAAGGGACGTTTGCCGGGATTGTGGAAAAGCTTTCTTATCTGAAAGAACTGGGCATTACGGCTCTGGAACTGATGCCTGCCTATGAGTTTGACGAATATGAGAAGCCGCAGGCACAGTATTTACAGGAAGAACAGGCGCGGATCAATTACTGGGGGTTTAAGTCCGGGTATTATTACGCGCCCAAGAGTGCGTATGCGTATGGAAAAGACGCGCGGACCGAGATGAAAGATATGGTGCGGGTGCTGCATAAGGCCGGGATTGAAGTGTTGATGCAGTTTTATTTTCCGGAGAGCAGCGGGGCAGGAGAAATTATGGATATTCTGCGCTTTTGGGCGGAGGAATATCACATTGACGGGTTTCATCTGATCGGGAAGCGGATGGATCCTTCGGTGCTGGCGGCGGATCCTTTTTTGAAAGATACAAAAATAATTTTGGAACAGTGCGAGGCGGATGCGATTCCCACGGAGGCAGGGCAGACCGGATACCGGAATTTTGCGGTCTGGCAGGACAGCTTTACGAGGGATATGCGCCGGGCATTGAAGGGAGACGAAGGATGCCTGGAATCCCTGCTGTTTCATCTGGGCCATAATCACAGAAATGCGGCGATTGTCAATACGCTGGCCGGATACAACGGGTTTACGTTGTATGATATGGTTTCCTATGACAGAAAACATAACGAGGCGAATGGGGAAGATAACCGCGACGGCGCCGACTGTAATGATAGCTGGAACTGCGGGGCGGAGGGAAAGACGCGAAAACGGACGGTGCAGATGCTGCGCTGCCGTCAGATGTATAACGCCATGACGCTTGTGCTGTTGTCGCAGGGGACGCCATATATACAGAGCGGCAGTGAATTCGGGCAGACACAGGAGGGAAATAACAATCCCTATTGCCAGGACAACCGGCTTACATGGTTGAACTGGAAACTGCTGCATACAAATCGGGTTTTGTTTGATCATGTCCGGCGGTTGATTGGGCTGCGCAGCGCGCATAAAATATTCCATCGGGAAGAGACGCTGCAGGGGTTTGACTATCTGGGCAGCGGATGTCCTGATATTTCGTTTCACGGGAAAGAAGCGTGGAAACCGGAAACGGATTATTATAATCGGCATACCGCCGTTATGTATTGTGGGAAATATGCAAAGGACGGGGAGGGGAACGCCGACGCAGACTTTTATCTGGCCTGCAATATGCACTGGGAACCACACCGGTTTGCATTGCCGAAGCTTCCGCGCGGGATGGTCTGGAAGCTGGTTCTGGACACGGCGAATATGCCGGGAAATCCCGGGACGCAGGGCGGGGCGGGAGCGATTGCGGCAGGCAGTCTGATCGATACGGAGGAACGCTCCATCCAATTATATGAGTCCGGGAAAAAGGAAGAATGAATCAATGCATGCATGGAAACATCTGAAAACGATCACCTATCACAAGTATCTTGTTATGAAGGGCTGCTTTGCAGTCGGACTGTACCGGCAGGGGCTGCTGCATGATCTGTCCAAGTATCTGCCCGCAGAATTTATTGTGGGAGCCAGGTATTTTCAGGGCAATCGGAGTCCGAACAACGCAGAACGGGAAGCGGTCGGCTATTCTTCGGCATGGCTGCATCACAAAGGACGAAACAGGCATCATTATGAGTACTGGATCGACTACTGTGCGGATGAAGGGGGTATCCGGTCAGGCATGAAACCTGCACCGATGCCCGATCGTTATATTATTGAAATGTTTATGGACAGAATTGCCGCTTCCAAAGTATATACCGGTGCGGCTTATACGGACAGAGATCCGCTTACGTATTATGAGCGAGGGGCGGGCAGGATGCATGCCTATCTGCACCCCTATACGAGAAAGCGGCTGGAAAAGCTGCTGCATCTGCTGGCGGATAAAGGAGAGAAAAAAACATTTGCCTACATCCGCTCCAAAAAGCGGAATGGGTATCATATTGCGGTATAACCTGCAGGACTGTCGTCACAAAAGAATAAAACCGGCATAGGATATTGATATAAAAAAGGAGTGAAGCGATATGAATATTTTATGCTGGTTGATTTTACTGTGCTGCTGCGGAGGCGGCGGATCATGCGGAGGCTGTGGTATCGGCGGTGGAAATAACTGCGGCTGTGGGAACAATAACAATAACAATTGCGGCTGCGACTGCGACAATACCTGCAACATTGGCTGCGGCTGCGATAATACCTGTAACATCGGCTGTGGCTGTGACAACAATTGTAATGTCGGCTGCGGCGGCAATATAAACTGCGGCGGAGGCGGCGGAAACAATAACAGATTCAACAGCAAATGCGACGGTGAATG
>CATLGN010000234.1 GCA_949935685.1 uncultured Lachnospiraceae bacterium
GTCCACAATTTCAAAAAAGTTTCCGTATATTTCTGCAAATCTCCGGTCCGTGTAACTTCTGGAACCATACCAGACAATCTCCGCGTCCCGATGCCCCATTAAAATGCGCGCCAGCTCCGCTCCCGCATAACCGGTCGCGCCGATAATTCCCGCTCGTATCATATGTTTTCCTTTCCCAAAAACGTTCCCTGCATTCTCTACTTTACTAATATAAACCAATAACCCTATGCTGTCAATCTGCATAATTATACATTTATTTCGTATATTATTCAATATTTTCGCCGATATGCTGTATAAAATAACGCTATTATATAAAATATGTGTATATTTTTTCACTTGCATTCTCAACCGGGATGATGTATATTAGATGCATGGCTTTACAGCATCAGAAAATATTTGTTTGAGGAGGATTTACTTATGAAAGAAAAAGTCGTTCTGGCTTATTCCGGCGGCCTGGACACAACGGCAATCATTCCCTGGCTGAAGGAGAACTTTGACTATGAAGTGATCTGCGTCTGCGTTGACTGCGGACAGGGGGAAGAACTGGACGGTCTGGAAGAACGGGCCAAATTCTGCGGCGCGGAAAAATTATATATTGAAGATGTCGTGGACGAGTTCTGCGACGAATACATTATTCCCTGCGTACAGGGACATGCCGTCTATGAAAATAAATATCTGCTCGGCACCTCCATGGCAAGACCCGTAATCGCGAAACGGCTCGTGGAAATTGCCCGCAAAGAAGGGGCATCCGCAATCTGTCATGGCGCGACCGGAAAGGGCAACGATCAGATTCGTTTCGAGCTCGCCATCAAGGCGCTGGCGCCCAATCTCAAAATTATCGCCGCATGGCGCAGCGACAAATGGACGCTTGATTCCCGTGAAAGCGAGATCGCATACTGCAAAGCGCACGGCATTGATCTGCCCTTCTCCGCGGATTCCAGCTACAGCCGTGACAGAAATCTGTGGCATATCAGCCACGAAGGTCTGGAACTGGAAGATCCTGCCAGCGAACCCAATTACGAGCATCTGCTTGTGCTTGGCACAACACCGGAAAAAGCGCCGGAAGAAGGCGAGTATGTCACAATGACTTTTGAAAAAGGCATTCCCACCTCCGTAAACGGCAAAAAAATGAAAGTCAGCGATATTATCCGCACCTTAAACGAGCTGGGCGGCAAACACGGCATCGGCATTGTCGATATTGTGGAAAACCGGGTTGTCGGCATGAAATCCCGCGGCGTTTACGAGACGCCCGGCGGTACGATTCTCTACGAAGCGCATCAACAGCTCGAAGAACTGATCCTTGACCGCGATACATACCGCGAAAAGGAAGAAATGGGCAATAAGCTGGCACAGATCGTATACGAGGGGAAATGGTTCACACCTTTGCGTGAAGCGGCACAGGCTTTCATTACGTCCACACAGCAGTATGTGACCGGCGAAGTAAAGTTTAAGTTATACAAGGGCAACATTATCAAAGCCGGAACCACGTCGCCTTATTCTCTCTATAACGAGAGCATCGCTTCTTTCACAACAGGGGATTTGTACGATCATCACGACGCGGAAGGATTTATCAACCTCTTTGGTCTCTCCTGTAAAGTACGCGCCATGAAAATGCAGGAAACAGAGAAAAACAAATAACGGAGTGAACCGCTATGGATGTGATATTAACAATTGTCGGGTATTTTGTCATATTGAATATACTGGGACTGGCGTTGATGGGAATCGATAAATGGAAAGCGCGCAAAGGCGCTTTCCGCATCCCCGAAGCCACCCTTTTTATCATCGCCCTCATCGGCGGCAGCGTGGGCTCCATTTTGGGGATGTATCTGTTCCGCCACAAGACAAGGCACTGGTATTTCGTCTTTGGCATGCCCGCCATCCTCCTGCTGCAACTGGCGGCTGTGTATGTTCTCACACATTCCTCTATAACCTTCCAGATTATGTGAGCAGGTGTGGAAACGTAATTTCACGCCGTAACAATCACGCCGCCGTCATTGGCATACATGCTGCTGACGCCCGCGGTCTCCGTAATCAGGATTTCTCCGCCCGTCATAGCCGGCCGGAGCATTTCTCTGACCATCTCGGCCCGCTGCGGGCAGTTACAGTGGCAGATGATAATCCGTTTTTTCCCTATGCCCTCCACTTCTTTCAGCAAATATTCCACCATCTTTGTCAATGCTTTGCGAATGCCGATCGCCTGACTTTTCTGTATAATCACGCCCTCGGTTGCCGACATCACCGGCTTGATATTCAGTGTCTGCGCCACAAGTGATTTGACCGCCGAAAGCCGTCCGTTCTTCCGCAATGTCTCCAGATTGTCCAGAACAAAATAGGTAAGCATCGTATCCCGATACCGTAAAAGCGCCTCTCTGATTTCCGCGAAAGGCATCCCTCTCTCCTCCAGTTCCATGGCCAACAGCGCAATCTGTGTCTGTCCACAGCTTGCGGAGTGGGAATCGATCACGCAGATGTCTTTTTTCCCATCGCTTTCCAGATAGAGCTGCCTGCCAAGCTCCGCGCTGTTATAACTGCCGCTCAAATGCGAGGACAGCGTTATGATATAAACATGCTCCGCTTCCGTGCGACACGCTTCCAGATAACGCTCCGGTGAGGGACAGGAGGATTTGGGGCACAGCGGATATTCCGCCACCTTCCGTAAAAATTCCTTCTGATCAAAACATTCATCATCCAGAACACGGTACTCTCCCACTTCCAGACTGAGCGGAACCCGCTCGAACCGCTTATCGCCTTGCAGCTCCTCTGGCAGTTCGCCGCAGCTATCCAAAATGATCTTATACCCCATACGCCGCCTCCCGGTTTTTCATACGAATCGAAATACCCTCTCTCTATTGTAAACATTCCCGATTCCTTTTATTCCCGCCGGTAATCGGACATGTTGAGATATTCTATATTTCGTCATGTAGTATTTATTACTACATTATAGTACCATGGCATACGGGTTCTGTAAAGTGGAAATGACGGCCTGATCACGGCAAACACATGGAAGAATCAATTGTAAACATAATATACCCGAAGGACAGAAACGGAAAAAGTCCCGACGAGATTTGGTTTTCGGCAGGTATGCAGTAGTCCGGCTGTATACCGGACTACAGGCATACAGCCGGAATACTGCATACCTGCCGAAAACATAAAGGCTACAGGTTTTTCCGTTTCTGTCTATCTCAGTTTACGAAATGTTCACAGTCGATTCATTTATGCGTTTATCGTGATTTTCCCAACTTTGTGCACGGTAACTATAGTACATTTGCTTCCCCTTTTTTCAGTCATAGAAAAAGCCGCAATCTGTTCAAATTTTACCATTCCCATATTTTCCCTGAAAAATATTTTACAATACTTCAATCCGGCAAGAAACTATAGTATAATTATGAATCATGGAACCGCAGCTGCTTCTCAGAGAGAAAGAGGCACTAAGGAATACGATCTTTCCGACGATAAAGCCATGGAGTATCTGTT
>CATLGN010000235.1 GCA_949935685.1 uncultured Lachnospiraceae bacterium
CTCTGCAAAAGCTCTTTTATCACCACCATATGATTCTTTATATCATGCCGAAACGCAGCCGTCTTTTCATAACGGGCCTTTGCCTCCTCCACATACCGGTTCAGAAAATGTTCCTCCTGCTCCAGCAGCGACAGTTCTGTGCGCAGCCGAAAGTTCTGTAACAGCCTCTGCCAGGCAAACAGAATGCAGAACAGGCTCATCATTCCCAAAAGCTGTATGACAAACATCTGCACATGATGGGAATATACAGGGCTGCCGCTGTTTGTGGCATACAGATTGGCATTGATATATTCGCCCATAAGAAATATCATGAAAATCGGCGTTAAAACGAGAAACAGACAACGCGCTTCTGTCGTTTCACTGTGGGAGACATACCGGCATACCATATGATAGCAGAGCACAGACAATAACAGCGCCGCGCTTTCCGACCCAATCATCCATGCAATGCCGGCGATCGTATGGCCAAACGGAAAAAATAACGGATACAACATAACGGACAGCGAATTCACAATTCCATAGCTGAGCTGCATCACCACAACGACCAATGCGGCATATAAAACGGCGGCCTTCCGGTCTGCATGACAGATCAGAATCCCGCTTGCCATAAGCAGCAGGACATAGCCCCCGAACTGCGCCAGCCTTCCGGCCCAGGCAAACTGCATCACCGCAGCGCCGCACGCCGCAAACAGGAGATACGCGCAAAACCCCGCTCTCTTTTGCAACAGTCTGGTCAGAAAATAAAAGCCGGTCAGCATTTGCACGCTTCCTGTCACACACATGAACAAAAAATCCATACTGTCTCCATTTCACATTCTCATATACTGTAATATTGCGCTGCTGAATTCCCTGCTCCGCAGCCGCGACACCGGTATCTCTTCCCCGCCTTCCATATATGCGGTCCCGTTTTTATAGCTTTTCAGATATTGCAGATTGATCAAATAGCTTCTGTGGCACCGGAAAAACCTGCCGTCCAGTCTCGTTTCCAGATTTTCTATCCGGTCATAATAATCGATGACCTCCGAAGACGTCAGATGCAGATATATCTTCCTGTCGATAATCTCGCAGAACACAATATCCTCCACAGGGATAATGCTGCTTGCATACCCCTTTTGCACGAGCAGATTCGTATCGCCCGCATGCTGCAGAGAAGCCCAGAGGCGCTCCATCGTCGCCGCAAACTGCTTTTTTGCAACCGGCTTTACGAGATCGTCATATGCCTGCACCGCAAAAGAGCGAAATACCATTTCTTTGAGAACCGTAATAAAAATCAAAAACCCCCGAAATCCGCGTTCGCGCAGTTTTACCGCGGTTTCCATTCCGTCCGTTCCCTTCATCTGTATATCCAGAAACAGAATATCGATTCGTTTATCATACCGCAGCAGTTCTTCCCCACACGAAAACTGCACAACGGCCGTCTCCTTCTGTTTTCCGCGGAAAAAGTCGCATGCCATTGCCCGGATATGATCGGACATATACGCCTCGTCGTCACAAACCGCTATGCGAATCATACGAACACCTCCTGAAAAACAGTATTTTATCATTTTTCCGGCATGAAAACAATCGCAATGCTCCGAAATACCGTTGCGCCGCCGTGAAATGTCGAAAAGAGCCGGACAGAAAAAAGGAACTGTCTCATATCCACAGTTCCATCAAAACGTATCGTTTTAAATATGATTTTCCGCCGCCCGCACCATATCCAGAAAATACCGGTGCACCCGCAGATCCCCTGTCAGTTCGGGGTGAAATGCGCACCCCAGTTGATTTCCCTCCCGGGCCGCCACAACGCGTCCGCCCGTCTCCGCCAGCGTCCGGGCCCCGCCGGATACCGATACGATATATGGCGCCCGGATAAATGTCATCGGGATTCTCCCGATTCCCCGGAAATCATCCTCCGTGTCAAAACTGTCGTCCTGTCTTCCATATGCATTGCGTCTGACCCGCACATGCATCGTGGCAAACACCGGCGCGCCGCCTTCCACCTCACCGGCCAGCAGTATCAGACCGGCGCATGTGCCCATAACGGGCAGACCGCCGCAAATCCGCTCCCGCAGCGGTTCCAGCAGCTCCAGATCCCGCAGCAGCTTTCCCATTACCGTACTCTCGCCGCCCGGCAGAATCAGTCCGTCAAAATGCCGTTCCAGATCCGCCAGCTTGCGGATTGTAACATGCGCGGTATCGAGCCGGTCAAGCATATCGGCATGCTCCGCAAAAGCGCCCTGCAGGGCAAGTATTCCAATCGTCATCCGCCGCCTCCGTTATCTGCCGCGTTCGGCCATCAACAGTGCAATCTCCTGCTCATTGATGCCCACCATGGCTTCGCCGAGATCTTCCGACAGCGCCGCGATCATTTTGGCGTCCGTATAATTGGTGACAGCCTTTACGATGGCCG
Source organism: uncultured Lachnospiraceae bacterium (assembly GCA_949935685.1). Lineage (GTDB taxonomy): Bacteria > Bacillota > Clostridia > Lachnospirales > Lachnospiraceae > VSOB01. The sequence continues at coordinate 2,390 of CATLGN010000235.1, forward strand.
CCGCTCTTTTGGCCGGATTGCCCGACTTGAAAATACCGCTTCCCACGAAAACGCCTTCCGCCCCGAGCTGCATCATCAAAGCCGCATCGGCCGGCGTGGCAATACCGCCCGCCGCAAAGTTCACAACCGGAAGTCTGCCGTTTTCCTGCACAAAGCGCAGCAGTTCTGCCGGAACCTGCAGCTCTTTGGCCGCTTCAAACAGTTCATCCTCCCGCAGGTTCTGCACCCGCCGGATCTCTGCGTTCATGGCGCGCATATGACGCACGGCCTGCACGACATCGCCGGTTCCCGGTTCGCCTTTCGTGCGAATCATGGACGCCCCCTCTGCAATCCGCCGGAGCGCCTCGCCCAGATCACGCGCCCCGCAGACGAACGGCGCGCGGAACGCCCTCTTATCGATATGATATACATCGTCCGCCGGCGAAAGCACCTCGCTCTCGTCGATATAGTCGATCGCAATCGCCTCCAATACCTGCGCTTCCACGAAATGCCCGATACGGCACTTTGCCATAACCGGAATCGAAACCGCCTCCTGAATGCCCCGAATCATTTTCGGATCACTCATCCGCGAGACACCGCCCGCCGCCCGGATGTCAGCCGGAATCCGTTCCAGCGCCATCACCGCGCACGCGCCGGCTTCCTCCGCAATCCGGGCCTGCGCGGGCGTCGTCACATCCATAATCACGCCGCCCTTTAGCATCTGTGCCAATTGTCTGTTCAGTTCATATCTCTTTTCTGCCATAATCCTCCGCCTTTCCTGACATGATTGGTTTTTGGTTATGGCCTATTATACCGCGTTCTGGCATTGATAAAATATCCAGTTTTTATATTTTTGAGCAGTCCAGTTTGACGTTCTTATCGTGTTCCATACGATTCCAGAATTTTTCCGGCCCGGTAAGAAGAGTAGTTAAAATCCCGGATGCCCATTTCCCGATATGCATCCAGCTTACGCTGCAGCATCCGCACCTCATAGGTCTTCTCGCCATCCGGCATATCCGGCTGCCAGCCCATCTCCTCCAGCACGCCTTCCGCTTCCAGAACCGGAATGGCATCACTGCTGAGCTTAAACCAATACCA
>CATLGN010000236.1 GCA_949935685.1 uncultured Lachnospiraceae bacterium
TTGTATTTGTGACGGGTGTGAATGTCGGAAAGGACGTAAAGGCCGAAAAACTGCTGAAAGAATTTGACAGAGTTATATTGGCCTGCGGCGCGTCGCATCCCCGGGACATTCAGGCGCCGGGCAGAGATGCGGAAGGCATTTATTTTGCCGTGGATTTTTTGAAAGGCAATACAAAGAGCCTGTTGGACTCTGATTTTTCCGACGGAAAGTATATTCAGACAAAGGGGAAAGACGTCGTGATCATCGGCGGCGGGGATACGGGGAACGACTGTGTCGGCACGGCAGTGCGTCATGGCTGTAAGTCTGTGACCCAGATCGAGATGATGCCGAAGGCGCCTGACACGCGCGCGGACGACAATCCCTGGCCCGCGTGGCCCAGGGTGTCGAAAACGGATTACGGTCAGGAGGAAGCCATCGCCGTGTTTGGCCATGATCCCCGGATATACGAGGCTACCGTCAAGGAATTTCTGAAGGATAAGAGCGGAAGGCTGAAAGGCGTAAAAATCGTTAAGCTGCATTGGGAGAAAGACGGGAGCGGCCGATCCGTTATGAAGGAGATCGCGGGCAGCGAGCAGATACTGCCTGCGCAGGTCGTGCTGATCGCAGCCGGTTTTCTGGGCGGGGAAAAATATGTGGCGGACGCCTTCGGCGCGTCGCTCGACGAGCGGGGCCGGGTGAAAACGGAGCCGGGCGGGTACCGTACGGGCGCAGAGAATGTATTTGCCGCGGGCGATATGCACAGAGGGCAGTCCCTTGTCGTCTGGGCCATCCGGGAGGGCAGAGAGACCGCCAGAGTGGTGGATGAGAGCCTGATGGGGTATACGAATCTGGGAACACAGTAGTTATCATATCCATACGCCTGCGGCTGTTGTGACAGCCGCAGGCGTTTTGTATATTATTACCAAATATATACAGAAAGAAAAAAGTTTTTTCGTAAAAGAATTGCTCCCCTGCGTTTTTTTCGCTATAATAAATATGATGTTGCGTCTACTGGGCAAAAATGCCGCGACTACTTTGTATTACCTGACTGCTGGAATTTTGATTTATACCTTCTGTCTCAACATCATCGGTACCGGTAACAGAATTAGCATGGATTTACAGGAGAGGAACAATGGAAAAAAGGGAAAGCAGGATATTGAGAAAAAAGAGTCAGGCCGCGCAGCTCAAACGATTGGTGCGTCAGGCGTTGATTTCGGTTGTGACGGGAATCGTGCTGTTGCTTGGTTTTATTGCATTTAATATCGCAATGTCAAACGTACACAGCACGCAGCTTGACACGACCGTGGCGTTGAATCAGTATCGCATTGGTTCCAAAACGCTTACATTTAATATACAATCTTATGCCGTAACGGGAAATGAAGCGTATTATGACGGTTATATGAAGGAACTGAATACCGATCAGAATCGTGAGAAGGCGATAGCAACGCTGCAGAAATGTGCCATTACGGACGCCGAATGGGCGAAACTGAACGAGATCGCATCCATGTCGGAAAATCTGGTTCCTCTGGAAAAGGAGGCGATTGCCCGCGTGCAGGAAGGCAGTCTGGAACTGGCGCAGGCATCCGTATTCAGCCCGGAGTATGAGAATACGGTCAATCAGATCAGCAGGCAGACGGACGAAACGATTGAAAATATTTTAGCGAGAAAGGAAAAGATACAGGCCGTTTTGAAAGTGATGCAGATCATTTTCGAGATGTTGTTTGCGGCTTCTTTTTTATATGTTGTCGCCGAATTTGTAAAGACGATTCGGTTTTCGGAAAAGGAGCTTCTGGTGCCGATTCAGAAGGTGTCGGATCAGATGGCCGTGCTGGCGGCAGGCGATTTTCACACGCCGCTTGCGCTGGATGAAGATGACAGTGAAGTTGGAAAGATGGTTTCCGCGATTGCCTTTATGAAAAAAAATCTGCTTGGCATGGTGGCGGAAATTACGAAAACGCTTGAGGAGATGGGGAACGGCAATTACCGGATTGAGATCAGACAGGAGTATGTGGGGGAATTTGTCTCGATCAAGGAATCCTTTCAGCAGATCGGCGAGAAAATGCGTCAGACGCTCCTGACAATCCGCAATGTCTCGGAGCAGATTGAAAGCGGTTCCGAGCAGTTGGCATGCGCCGCGCAGGATTTGGCGGAAAACTGTACGACGCAGGCATCGCAGGTATCCGAGCTGATGGTTGCGTTTGAAGGGATGACCCGGAGCATGGAAGAAAATTCGCAGGAGGCGGAAGAATCTGCCAAAATCGCTTCTGCGGCGGGGGTAACGCTTGCAAAGGGCAATGAGAAGATGGAAGAACTGAAAGATGCGATTCAGGAGATCAGCAGATGCTCGAAGGAGATCAGTTCGATTATCGAGGCGATTGAAAAGATTGCCACACAGACGAACTTCCTGGCTTTGAATGCGGCGATTGAGGCTGCAAGAGCGGGAGAAGCCGGGAGAGGGTTTGCCGTCGTGGCGGAACAGGTGAAAAATCTGGCAAACGAGTCGGCAAAAGCGGCCGGCAAGACAACCGAGCTGATCGAGACAACCGTTTCGGTGATGGACCGGAGTATTGCGATTGCAGACGAGACGGCGGAAAATATGAGCGCTGTTATGACGGATGCGAAGGCAGCGACGGAAAAGATGGAACAGATTGTGGAGATTCTGAAGAAAGACGCGCTGCAGATGCGTGATATGAATGAAAACGTCGTGGAGGTATCCGGCGCCGTCGATAACAATTCGGCGACATCGGAGGAGACGGCGGCTGTCAGCGAGGAACAGAAAACCCAGGTGGAGGCGATGGTGAGACTGATGGAACAGTTCTCGATATAAGACTGGCAGGAGGCACATTGCCGATGAGATACATAAAAAATACCGTGTTGTTTTCCGTATTGTTTGTGCTCTTATTTTCTGCGGGCCTGCTTTCGGTCAGAGCTGCGGAAGACGCGCCGGCGGAAGCGGCTCTTCCGGTTTATACGGTGCGGTTTTCCGGGCCGGGTTTGTATGTCTTTGCAGATCCGTCTCTGGCCGGAGAACCGGCGGCGGTACTCACGGACCAGACGCAGGTGCAGGTTATCGAAGGGCCGACAGACTGCCTTGTGAAAATACGGATTTGCGGCACAGAACTGGAAGGGTATACGGATGTGCGATACCTGAAGCGAGCGGATGCCGTTGTCGCCGATTATGACATGTATACCTATGAAGAGATGGAGGCGGACATTCGGGAGCTGCAGGCCAGATACCCGGATCTGCTTCGCGTCGATGTGACAGGCACATCCGCCGACGGCCGGAATCTGTATGCGCTGACGCTGGGCGGTCAGAATGCTTCCCGGCATATTCTGGTACACGCCGGTATCCATGCCCGGGAATATATGAATCCGCTGCTTGTGATGGAACAGTTGGAACAATGTCTGGATTATTATGACCGCGGCTCTTTTCATGGGAGCACCTATCGGGATCTGTTTACCAAT
>CATLGN010000237.1 GCA_949935685.1 uncultured Lachnospiraceae bacterium
TTTCCCGCAGGTTTTTCGCACTTTCCAGACCCGATAAATCCATCAGCCTCCCCTCGGATCCCAGCATAAGGATCGTGTCCGGATTCAGCAGATACAAATCGTCCATATTATTGCGGGCCCTGTCCAGCGCAACCTCGTCATAGGTTTTATCCTGATAGTTTTCCGCCGTATACGTATTGTATGCCACGCTCACGCCCAGCTTTTCTTCCGCCATCATAACGGTGAGATCTGACGCTGTCCGCGCCACATTTTCAACATCCGGATCTGTCTTCTCCATGGGGCTGAACATATTTACAACTTTTTCATTCCGCTCACCGGAAATAATGACACTATTGCCGGATCCGGTTCCGTCCCCACATGCTGTCAGGGCAAAAACTGTCAGAACCGTCAGACAGAGCGCTGTCAATTTTCTGATGCTATCTTTCCCATTTCCATTCATGTCCTGCTTACTCCTGTCTTGTATACTCCTTCAACACTTTTTTTAATAACTCCACATCAATCGGCTTTGACAGATGCACATCCATCCCGGCCTCCAACGCCTCCTTTTCATCTTCCGCAAAGGCATTCGCCGTCATGGCGATAATCGGTATTGTACGGGCGTCCTCCCGTTCCAGTGCGCGAATCGCTCTCGTCGCATCATAACCGTTCATTACCGGCATTTGCACATCCATTAAAATGGCGTCAAATGTACCTTCTGCCGACCCGCCAAACCGCTCCAGCGCCACCTGTCCATTTTCGGCGACTTCACAACTCGCGCCCTCGATTGATAATATTTCCTTCAAAATTTCCGAATTAATCTCATTGTCCTCTGCGGCAAGAAAGTGCAGGCCTTCCAGACTTTCGCCATCTTCCCCTTCTCTGCATTCGCCCTGTGTCCCTGCCTGTATCTCTATCATCTTTTCCTTCAACGCAGAAACAAAAAACGGTTTGGCCAGCGCTCCCGTATATTCCATGTGCAGCGCTTTTTCCATCCCTTCCACTCCAAAGGCAGACAAAAACAAAATCGGTATGTTTCCCGATGCGGCTTCCCGCAGCTTCCTTACCGGCTCCAGGTCATCCATATCCGCCGTATCCCAGTCCAGCACAATCAACTGATACCGCTCCGCATCCTCACGCTCCGTTATCCGCTCTGTGGCATCCGTCAGATGGGAAACTATATCCGCCGGGATCCCAATACTCGACATAAGCGTTCTGATATTTTCACCGGTTTCCGTATCGGAAGACACTGCCAACATTCGCGAGATTCCGCTTGCTTCCCAAAACCGCCTATCCACCGGTTCTTCCGATATGCGCAATTCCAGTTCGACCCGGAAAAGACTTCCCTTGTCGATCTCGCTGGACACATTGATCGTGCCCCCCATAAGCTCAACAAAATTTTTGGTAATCGCCATCCCCAGTCCGGTGCCCTGAACCTTATTTGTCGTACTGTTCTCTGCTCTCGTAAACGCATCAAAAATCGTCTCCAGATATTCCGGTGTCATCCCATATCCGTCGTCCTCCACCTCAATCCGAATATGTTCCTGCCGGCTGGAATGCTCCTGCAAGCCAATGATACGAAACCAGATATTGCCGCCCTCCGGCGTATATTTTACCGCATTCGAAAGAAGATTAATCAGAATCTGATTGATTCTTGTCTCATCTCCCATCAAATATTCATGTTGAATTCCGGTCACTTCAACATGAAACTTCTGATCTTTCGCCTTTGCCATCGGTCGTATAATCGCATCAACAGAAGTAACCAAGTCGTTCAGCGTAAACTCTGCGACCGTAAGTACGACCTTCCCGCTCTCAATCTTCGAAACATCCAGGATGTCATTGATCAGACTGAGCAAATGCTGCCCGGACGCTGTGATTTTTTTCGTATATTCCCGTACCTTATCCGGATTTTCCGCATCTCGCGCAAGCAGCGTCGTAAATCCGAGAACGGCGTTCATCGGCGTTCGAATGTCATGCGACATATTGGAAAGAAACATTGTTTTGGATTTGCTTGCAACCTGCGCCGCCTCCAGGGCCTCTGCCAGCCGCTTGTTATGAATTTCCCGTTCTTCTTCCCGTTCCTTCCCGATTTTATTCTGCTCTCTCTGATTAAAATAATAAAGTATACAGCAGAGAATAAAGGCAACCATCATGACAGCGACAACGATAAAAATGTTTTGATTGACCGTTCTTCCCTCCTGCTGAATCGCCTCTATCGGTACATAGCCAATCAGGTAAATCGTTCCGTCATTTACCGCCCACATATAGTTCAGAGCGTTTTTACCCCGAATATCATGATAAAACAAAATATTGTTTCCGTCTTCCACACACCGGGAAACTTCCGCCCGAAGCCCTTCTTCCTGAATATCATTTGCCCGGTAAAAATCCTGCAGGTTCAGATGTCCCGCGCTTCGCTCCCCCATCCCCTTTGGTTTCAAGACGAGCCGTTCCGTGTCGGCATCCATAACATAAAGCATCGCCTGCTTATTATAAAATCCGTTCGGCAGCGATTTATCAAGGGAATCATACGTGTATTCCACATAGAGCGTCCCTATATCGCGGCCATCTTTTACAACCGGGCATTTGATTGTATACGCCCATGTCCCCATATAGTTCACATAAGACTGCGATACTGCCAGCCCGTCTATCGTTCCGCCTGCGGAAAAATCCAGTTCCTCCGCGGAAAATGCCTCGCCCGTACTCGAAATCCCTTCCAAGTCGCCTGTCCGTATCAGAGACAATTTGACCATCGTATCATTGATCTGATAAGAACGGATAAATTCCTCCACATTTTCGGCCGATGCGATCTCCTGTGCAACAATCTTCTGATACTCCGCTTCCTTATTTAAAATCGCTTCTATTGTACTTTTGATCAAATCCAGACTTTCACTCAGATTCTGAACCGCTGACTCAGACATCTCCGTCGAAATTTTCCGCGCAACAGAAAACACAACCCCGCCTAAAATACAAAAAACCAATATAATAGATAAAAGCAATGAGACACTCTTATCTATCTTCTTGCCACTTTGTTTCTGTTTCATTTCCAAATCTCCGTTAATGCCTATGCTCCACATTGGTATTTTCTCTCTGTTATATTCTATGCCAAACGACAGAATTCGCTCCCATCTGCATTCTTTTGCAGTATAATGCCTGCGGTATAATCTCTGTCGAAATTATATCATGAATCCATATACGGAACAAGCCCGCAAACGATAACGTCTGCGGGCTTTGCAAACTCCCCGAGTAGGGCTCGAACCTACAACCCCGCGGTTAACAGCCGCGTGCTCTACCATTGTATGATATGCAACCGGAAAAATTCAAGGCAGAAACACTCGCTTTTTCCTGTATAGATCTGCTTTGCTGATGCATCCATAGTCATTACTTCCCTTCCGTGTTAATCACATAAATAGTACTTCGGGAAGCGCCTTCCTTATTCAGCCACCTCTTT
>CATLGN010000238.1 GCA_949935685.1 uncultured Lachnospiraceae bacterium
CATTGAAGGACTGTATAAAGACATTGATGACAAGTCTTCTTTTATCTCCAGACTGACGGTATCCCAGGCGGAAAAGCTGCTTGCCGACGGTTTTATCGGCGGCGGTATGCTGCCCAAGCTGCACAATTGTATTTCCGCGATACGGGGCGGGGTGAACCGGGTCCATATACTGGACGGCCGCATTGCGCACTGTCTGCTTCTGGAAATCTTTACGAATCATGGCGTGGGGACGGCGATTATTCTCGATGAGGAGGGCGAGGCATTATGATGAAAGAAGTGATTGCGGAAGCGGAAGCGGCGCTGCTGCATACGTATAACCGGTATCAGATCGTGCTGGAACGGGGCGAAGGCGTATATCTGTATGATCTGGAGGGGAAAAAATATCTGGATTTTGCGTCGGGCATCGGCGTTTTTGCGTTGGGGTATCATTACCGGGACTATGACGACGCGCTCAAAGGCCAGATTGATAAACTGCTGCATACGTCCAATTATTATTATAATGTGCCGGCCGTCGAGGCGGCGAAAAAAATCAAAAAAATTTCCGGTATGGACCGGGTATTTTTCACGAACAGCGGCGCGGAGGCGGTGGAAGGGGCGATCAAGACGGCCAGAAAATACGCGTATCGAAAGGACGGCCGGACAGACCACGAGATCATTGCCATGAACCATTCGTTTCATGGGCGCACGATGGGGGCGCTTTCCGTAACGGGCACGCCCAAATATCGTGAAGCCTTTGCGCCGATGATCGGCAACATCCGCTTTGCGGATATGAACGATACGGGGAGCGTAAAAGCGCAGATCAATGACAGAACCTGCGCGGTGATACTGGAAACGGTGCAGGGCGAAGGCGGCGTTTACCCGGCGCGGGATACATTTTTGCGGGAACTGCGCCGGATCTGCGATGAGCGGGATATACTGCTGATCTTGGATGAGATACAGTGCGGTATGGGGCGCACCGGACAATATTTTGCATGGCAGGGCTATGGCGTGAAGCCGGATATTATGACGACGGCCAAGGCGCTGGGCGGCGGTGTGCCGGTCGGGGCTTTTCTGATGACGGAGAGAGTCGGCGCGCATTCGCTGGAGGCGGGCGATCACGGGACGACCTACGGCGGCAATCCGTTTGCGGCGGCAGCCGTATCGAAAATGATCGATCTGATGGAAGAAAATCATATCGTGGAACACGTAAGAGAAACGGCGCCGTATCTGGAGGCGCGGCTGGATGAACTGGTTAAAAAATATGACGGTATCGTGGAAAGACGGGGCAGCGGGCTGCTGCAGGGACTTGCCTGCCGGGAACCCGTGAGCGGCATCATAGCCGGAGCCATGAAACGGGGGCTGATTGTGATCAATGCCGGTCCCTGTGTGATTCGGCTGATACCGCCGCTTGTCATCGGCCGGGAACATATCGATGAGATGATCGCGATTCTGGAAGAGAGCCTGCGGGAATATCAGGGGGAATCACATGCATCCGTATAAAAAACTGATCTCACTGACATTGATTTTGCTGCTGCTGGCCGGCGCCGCATTGGCGGCGGAGACAATTCCGCAGACACAGGAAAACGAAGTCCGGGAGACGGCGTTTGCTTCCGGGGAAACGCTGTATTTCTGGTATGCGGACGATGCGCTGACCGATTATCTGACGAATGTGGCGGCTGCCTATTATGAAGAAAGCGGCAATCATGTCATACCGGTGCTGCAGACCGGACATGAATATCTGGAGGCAGTCAACGACGCTTCGGTGCATCCGGAGGAGGATTCGCCGCAGATGCCCGACCGGTATGTGATCAGCAACGACAGTCTGGAAAAGGCATATCTGGCGGGACTGGCGACGCAGATCCGGGACGGCGGAATCTGCAGTACCGACACGTTTCCGCAGACGGCGCTGGATGCGGTGACATATCAGGGAAAATATGTGGCGTATCCGTTTTATTACGAGACAAGTGCATTTTTGTACAATAAGACCTATATGGAACAGGCGGAGCGGGAAGTGCCGCGGACGATCGACGATATTCTGGCATTTGCGGATGAGTACGACGCGCCCGAACAGGTGGAGGCGGTTTTCAAATGGGTCGTCTCGGATATTTTTTATAACTATTATTTTACGGGCAATTATATGATTGTGGGCGGGGAATCCGGCGACGATCCGGCGCAGGTCGATATTGACAACAGCCAGACAAGAGCCTGCCTGGAAGTGTATCAAAATCTGAATCAGTATTTTTCCATCGACACGAAAGAGGTGACGTACGATACGGTGCTGCAGGATTTTATCGACGGCAAGATCGTGATGACTGTGGCGACGACCGACGCGGTGGCGCGGCTGGAGGAGGCGAAGGAGGCCGGCGATTTTCCATATGAATACGGCGTTACGGTAATGCCGGATCTGACGGCGGAACTGAAGGGCAGGAGCCTGTCCGTCACAAATGGCATCGTCATCAACGGGTATTCGGAAAAGGGAGAGACCGCCAATGATTTTGCGGCCTTTCTGACAAAAAACCATGCGGATCAACTGTATGAGAACACGGGGAAGATCGCTTCCCGGTACGGTGTCTTATACGATAACAGAAGTGTGGCGGAATTTATGGACGAGTATGAAAATTCCATTTCCATGCCGAAACTTCTGGGTGCGGGCAACTTCTGGATACAGCTCGAAGTCTGCTTTTCGCGTATCTGGACGGGCGAGGATGTCGAGACGCTTTTGCGGGAGCTGGCTGACCAGATGAAACAGCAGCTTTCGTAGCGTCATTGTTGAATGGGAGGGTATTATTTTGGCAAGAAAGCGCAAGACACTGCCGGAGGAATTTGCCTCTCTGGTGAAAAACGGAACGCAGGAAGAACAGGAAGCGATGATGCTTCGCTGCCTGCCGAATGCGGTCGGCGGTTATTGTAAGCACAATGCGTTCGGTTATCCGGGCATCACGGAGCCGTTTGCCCGGTGGTTGCTGGATTACGGAACCGACATCAATGAACCGGATTATTTCGGGTACAGTCCGCTGCATCATATTGCGCAGGAGCCGGGCGCCGCGGCGCAGCTCACGCTGTATCTCCGTCTTGGCGCGGATGTGAACGCCCTGTCTCACAGCGGCGGCGGGCCGCTGCACGGGGCGGCGGACCGGGGGTATGCGGAACATGTCGGAATCCTGCTTGATCACGGGGCCGATATTACGCTGAAGACTTCCGCCGACGGGCGTATGCCGCTGGAATATGCACTGCAGCGATGTCAGGGATGGGGGATTACAAGGATTATCGATGCCGTGGAACTGTTGGTACGGCGCGGCGCGCCTGTTACGGAGCGGGCGCTGCAGAGTGCGAAAAAGATTGGGGAAGAAATCGAATTTCACCGCATGAACTTTAGCGAAGAAACGGAGGCGGCGGCAGATGAAGCGATGGGGCGGCTCTGCC
>CATLGN010000239.1 GCA_949935685.1 uncultured Lachnospiraceae bacterium
GGACGATGATTCCCTATACGAAACTTTTGAACGATTTGTTCCAGTCGGTCAATAAGTCCAACCATTATAAAGATGTCAAAGTCTATTATTTCCACAACTGCATTTACAGCCATCTGTACAAGACGCCGGAATGCGAGAACGGTGACTGGGTTGAGACGGAGTGGATGTTCCGCAACCTGGACAGCGACTATAAGGTGATTATTGTCGGCGATGCGGCGATGGCGCCGGAGGAACTCTATTCGGAGAGCGGCAACTACCGCGGCCCAAACGGGGGTCTGTCGGGTATGGACTGGCTGCTGCTTCTGAAAAAGCATTATAAAAAGATTGTCTGGATGAATCCGAAGATGGCGCCGGGCCGTGCACCGTGGAGAGAGGCGGAGACGGCGGTCAAAGAAGTCTTTCCGATGTATAAGCTGACGGTGGACGGACTGAACCGGGCGATGACGGTTCTGATGACGCAGGCGAAGCGATAACCATGTTTCTGTCATATTTGCGCTGCCCCTTTCATACATTACAGTAAGTATGGAAGGGGTAATTTTATGGACGTAAATACAAAGCAGGAATATGACTTATACAACGATATAAAATTCCGGTGCGGCGGGGAGATTTATCTGGGGGTAGTGGGACCGGTGCGGACCGGGAAGTCCACGTTTATCAAGCGGTTTATGGATTTGATGGTGCTGCCTTATATGACTGACGAGCATGCCAGAGCGCGTGCGCAGGATGAGCTGCCGCAGAGCTCCGGGGGAAAGACGATTACGACGACAGAGCCTAAATTTATTCCCAAGGAAGCAGCCGGCGTGACGCTGAGCGGCGGTGTGGATGTGAAGGTACGGCTGATCGACTGTGTGGGATATATGGTGGAAGGCGCGGCCGGGCATATGGAAGCCGATGCCGAGCGGATGGTCAGAACACCATGGTCGGATGCGGAGATTCCTTTTACGCAGGCGGCAGAGATCGGAACGCGGAAGGTGATCAGCGATCATTCGACGATCGGTATTGTGGTGACAACGGACGGCAGCTTCGGGGAACTGCCGCGGGAAAATTACATAGAGGCGGAAGAAAGAACGGTCGGAGAGCTGAAAAAGCTGCGAAAGCCCTTTGTCGTTCTGCTGAATACGGAAAAGCCCTATTCGGGAGAGGCAAAAAAACAGGCGCAGGAACTGACGGAAAAATATGGTGTCAGCGTTCTGCCGGTGAACTGCGAACAATTAAAAGAGAGTGATATTTACCATATTCTGGAACACGTATTGTATGAGTTCCCGCTTTCGATGATTGAGTTTTACCTGCCCAAATGGGTGGAAATGCTGCCGATGACCCATCCGCTGAAAGCGGATATTGTGGAGCAGATCGGCGGCCTTGTCAAAGATCTGAATACGATCCGGGATGCCATGGAGCATCCGATTATTCTGACGAGCGAATACGTCAAACGCTGCAAAATGGACGGCATTTCCATGGCGGAAGGCACGGTCCGGGTTGTGCTGGAAGTGGAGGACGCCTATTACTATCAGATGTTGAGCGAACTGATCGGCGAGGAAATTACGGGCGAATATCATCTGATCTCCATTATGAAAGAGCTGGCGCGGATGAAAAAAGAATATGTCAAAGTCATCCATGCCATAGAGTCCGTGCGGGCAAAGGGATACGGTGTCGTGACGCCGGACCGTGAGGAGATCACGCTTGCCACGCCGGAGGTGATTCGGCACGGCAATAAATATGGTGTCAAAATCAAGGCGGAAAGCCCGTCGATTCATATGATACGCGCCAATATCCGCACCGAGATTGCGCCGATCGTGGGGACGCAGCAGCAGGCGGAGGATCTGATTCACTATATTTCCGACGCGGGCAATACCGAGGACGGCATCTGGGAGACGAACATATTCGGCAAGACGGTGGAACAGCTTGTAAACGACGGTATTTCGGGAAAGATTGCCATGATCGGAGATGAGAGCCAGGTGAAACTGCAGGAGACGATGCAGAAAATTGTCAACGATTCCAACGGTGGAATGGTATGCATTATTATTTAGGGAAAAGCGCGGGCGGGCCGCGGGGCAGCGAATCTGCTCCACAGCCCGCCCGCAGTACGATTTTACACCGGCATAAAATTGTCGGTGTAAACGATTCGCAGTCCTGTCCGATATATGAATAAACGCCCCGATAAGGAGAATTCATATATGTGGATGCTGCGATATATAACGGAACACTGTAATCTGGAATCTTCCAACGTGAAGCGGAATATCTCGGTTGCGATTATGCTGCTCTTCTTTGTGAATTTGCTGCATTTGCTGCTACGGCATACACAGGAGATTATGCGGGTTGTCGCTGCGTTATTCCGGCTTTCGGAAGCGGAAACGACGGCGTTTGTCCTGCTGCCCGCGTGTGGAACGGGACATTACCTCTGCCCGGCGCAGATGGTGGAGCAAATGCTTTTCTGTGTGTTGATCTTTTTCTGGATATATGGTGCGCCGAAGTATTACCGGGGCTATGAGAATCTGCAGGGCGCGTTGGTTTCGCTGACCGGCGGTTCCGAAGAGGGGATGGCGTTATGGAAAAAGCATGCCGCGTTGTTTGATCCGGGAAAGCGTGACCATGACGGCAGGATGGCCTGCGTGGTCAAAACGGCTTATCGCATACTGTGGTGGAGCATGTCCGCCCTGTCGGTTTTCTGCTGCTGGATGTTTCGTATGGTGCCATATTGTATCCCGGGCGTTTTGACTTTGGCGCTTTTGCTGGTAAGCCATCTGCTCTGCTACTACAGTTGGTGGATGTGCAATGCATATTCTTATTTTTTGCGGGACGTTTCCAAAATCAAAAACCTTACCGGGTTTAACCGCTGCCGGCCGTCGGAGACACTGGCATTCCAGTGTCTGCTGCATGATTCGGCTATGACATCGGTTGCGTTTTTTATCGTCTCGATGCTGTTTTCCGTTATATTGGGCGTTGCTGTTTTGCTGGAGGGGATTGTCGGCGGAGCGGGAATCTCACAGGGACAGATTGTGTTTATGACGATAATTGCCGGAACGCCCGGGCTGATTTCACTGATACCGGTGGCTGTCTTGCCGAAACTGTTTTTATACCGGATACTGCGGCGCTGGAAGCGGGCCGTGATAGCTGACTATGAGGAGCGGATTCGGGCGTCTCTTGCGATGGAAGAGAAGAAGAAAAAGGGACACAAAGGGAACAGGCGCAAGGAGAGAGAACGCGAGGCAGCCCGCAGGGAATGGAGTGAATGCATTCATCAGGTGTCGCAGGACAACCTGCATATTCATTCACTGGAATTAGCCGGTACGATAACGGCGGTGACAATTAATGTGGCCACAATTATTGCCACATTCTGTTCGGGTGGCTGACAGACACATTATATTCCCGGGGTGTGGATGTGTGCGTTTGTTGTGCAG
>CATLGN010000240.1 GCA_949935685.1 uncultured Lachnospiraceae bacterium
ATCGCGCTTGCGGCGGGCGGATTCATCCTTCTGGGAATCGCGGTCAGGAAATCCTGTCTGGTTATGGCGCAGCAGAAAACGCTCTGGCTGATACTGTCCTTTATCGGCAGTCTGCTCCTGTTTTGCGCGGGAACGGTTTTCCGGGGCGAGGGACTGGCGCTTTCACTGATGTGCAAAAGCGATTACGGAAACCGGCTGTGGTTTCTGTACAACAGCGTTTTCGGCAGTCTGGCAGTGCTGACCGTATCCATGCTGATTTCACGGCTGTCGCGGGAATCGGCGCGGCCCTTTAAGATAGATGCGGTTACCTGTATCGGGCGGCAGACAATGGGCATTTATCTGCTTCACAAGCCCTTTCTGCAGCAGGTGATTCTGCCCGCGCTGTCGGGGATTTTTCCCGGGGATTTCCCGTTTCTCGCTATTGCGCTTATGGGGAGTATCCTGGCGCTGTTGTTCAGCATTGCGATGTGTTATATCATCGGGAAATTTATACCCCAGCTTTTGGGGCGTTTCCCGCGCAACGAATGGGCAAAGGGTTGAGAGAGCAGGCGGCGGATGTACGTCTGTGAAGAGTATTGGAGGAATGCATATTGGAAAGAAAAAGTTATATTGTCAGCCAGCAGTTTACTAAATTTTTTATACCCACCATACTGATGACCATGGCGCTATCCATGAGCATTGTCATAGACGGGATGATTGTCGGCAATATTCTGGGACCGGAGGCGCTGGCGGCCGTCAATCTGGTGCTTCCGGTCACCCTGATTTTCAATTCGCTGTATGTGCTGTTCGGCGTGGGCGGTTCCGCGCTGTATTCGGTGGCTTTAGGGCGGAGGGAAAAGGAGCGCGCGCGGCAGTTCTTTACAGTCTCGCTGGCCGCAATGCTGGCGGCATCCCTTCTCGTTTTGTCCGGCGGCCTGTTTTTGTGCGGCGGTATTTCGGAAGCGCTGACAAAAAACGCCCCCAACCTGACGGAGCCGGTTTACGATTATTTAAGTATTGTGATGCTGGCGGCGCCTCTGCTTATCGTGGTTCCGGGGCTTGTGTATTTTATCCGCTCGTCGGGAAACGTGCGGACGGCGTCAGCGGCGCTGATTACGGCCAATGTCGTCAATCTTCTTCTGGACCTGGTGTACATAGGCGGGCTGAACATGGGGATAAAAGGAGCCGCGCTTGCCACGGGCACCGGATATTTTACAGGACTGCTGATTGCCCTTTACGGCGTGTTCCGCTGTGAAACGCTGAAACCGGAGGCGGTTTCGGCACCCGCCGCCGTCAGTCTGCTGAAGGAGACCGTCTCCACGGGTCTTCCCAATACCATCAACACGGTTTTGAATTTTTTCCGGCTCACATGTATCAATGCCATTGTCATGATGTATCTGGGGAGCAGCGGGGTGACGGCCTTTTCCGTGTGCACATCCTGTCTGTCCATTGTATCCATGTTCGTGGGCGGTTCCGCGCAGACGATGGGGCCCCTTCTGGGCACTCTCTATGGAGAGGGAGATACCAGAGGCGTCCGTTTTGCGGTGAAGAAGGCGGTCTGTATCACGGGGATTTCCAGTCTGATACTGCTGGCCTTATTTGAGATATTTCCCGGGCAGATTACGGGAATGTTCGGCGTCTCCGACGCAGGACAGACAGCTGTGGCGGTGGAGGCTCTCCGGATTTATGCCTGGAACCTTCCGGTCATGGGAATTTTATTTGTCGCCATGTGCGTGTACCCGATTCTGGGATTTAAGAAGCTGTCCGGCTTTATTGCCTTGCTGGAAGGCTTTCTGCTCGTCGTTCCGGCGGCATGGCTGCTGGCGGGGGCGTTTGGATGCAGCTTATTGATACAGACTTATTTTCAGACGTCCTTTTTCGTTCCGATGATACTTGCCCTGGCAGTCATCCTGGTTTCCCTGCTCACTCAGGGGTATGTATATGGGATCATCTCATCCCTGTGCAGCGCACTATGCATGAATTATGCATTTACCTTTCCCTATTTCCGGTTCAATTTCAGCATTCCGGAAAATATGTTTTCGGCCGTTCTGATGCTCAGCCTGACCCTGATCACAAGTACCTTGACCGTCAAATTGCGGCGCCAGGAAAAGGAACGGGCGGAGATCGAACGGGAACGGATGCGGGCCAACCTGCTCCGGGCCGTATCCCATGACCTGCGCACGCCCTTGACGACCATATACGGCTCCAGCCAGGCCCTGATTGAAAACTATGAATCGCTGACAGACACACAGCATATGGAACTGCTGGGGGGAATCCGGGAGGACGCCCAGTGGCTCATCCATATGGTCGAAAATCTCCTGTCCGTCACCCGCATCGGCAGTACGGATGTGAACCTGATCAAGACCTCCGTGGTGCTCGAAGAGCTGATCGACAGTGTACTCGTCAAATTCCAGAAGAGATTTCCGGACCAGCGCATTGAGGCTGCGCTTCCCGATGAGTTCGTGTGCATCGCGGTGGATCCTGTCCTGATCCAGCAGGTGCTCGGGAACCTCCTGGAGAATGCGGTGTTCCATGCGAAAGGAATGACCCGCATCCTTCTGACCGTGTATAAAAACGAAGAGAAGGTCGTGTTTGAGGTGGCAGACGACGGTGCCGGGATCCCGCCCGAGATGCTCGGAACGATCTTCACCGGTTATTATGAGAAAAAAGATCTGCCAGTGGACAACCAGAAGCGCAGCATGGGAATCGGATTATCCGTATGCGCGACCATCATCAAGGCTCACGGCGGCGAGATCCATGCGGAAAATCTGTCCGGCGGGGGAGCATTGTTTCGGTTTTATGTAATGGCAGCTTCCTGAATTTTCTTCAATTGAAAAGGATTTGAAAATCATGAGCGGAAATAAATATAAAATACTGATCGTGGAAGACGAAGAAAATATCCTGAAATTTGTAAAGACCGTGCTGTCGGCCCACGGCTACCATGTGCTGTGCGCAAAAAGCGGGATGGACGGCTGGATGCTCTTCGAGTCCCATTGTCCGGATCTGGTGATCCTTGATCTGGGGCTGCCGGATATGGACGGTATCCAGTTCCTGAAAAGGGTTCGGAAAAAATCTTCTGTTCCGGTTCTTGTACTCTCTGCCAGGTCCAACGAGAAGGATAAGGTCGAAGCCCTGGACCTGGGAGCCAACGACTATGTGACGAAGCCCTTCGGTACGGCGGAGCTGGAGGCCCGGATTCGGACTGCCCTCAGAAACAGCAACCGCTGGCTGGAGCGCGGCAGCATCCTGCAGGGAAAATTTCATATGGGAGCGCTGGAGATCGACTATGACGCAAGAAGGCTTTTTGTGGATGGGCAGGAGGTGAAGCTGACGCAGACGGAATACAATATCGTATCTCTCTTGTCCAAGCAGGCCGGAAAGGTGATGACCTATGC
>CATLGN010000241.1 GCA_949935685.1 uncultured Lachnospiraceae bacterium
GTGCCAAGTGTGGAAGATGCCGTGTCATAGTACAGACTGACACTGCCATTATGAATGCTTCCGGCAGCGGCGGGCGTCGTAGAATATTCTTCAAACAACCCCACGTTCCCCTCGTCTGTCATAGTTCCGTTCAAATCCCTGATCTCACTGAGCGAAAGCAGTATCGGCTCACCGGGTTGTACGGCTGCCGGAATATCGCTCAGCCTTGCCTCCACATACGGATAGGCCGTATCGCTAAGCGGCGGACAGGCAAGCCCATCGTTACCCGCGGGCACCGCATGCGTCTCCGCAAAGGGAACGCCTTCACTGTTCAGGGAATTTTTGCCTGTCAGAAAATAGCTATACTCGATTGGATTCTTGTCTGCCCATGTTACGTCCACCGCATACCAAATACCGTTCTCCAACTGTACGTAATTCCAGGCGTGATTTCCGTACGGCGTCGCGCCGGATAAGTGTACGCACGGAATCCTGTAGCGGTCGCACAGCAGCTTAAAAGCAGCCGCATACGCATTGCACACACCTGTATTGGGCGCAACGAGCACGCTGTAAGAAACGTGGTCATAATTGACGGTATGTGCCTTGCCACCGTCTCTGTCCGGCATCACTGCACTCCGCTCCCCATAAGTGACCAGACCGCAGAGATAGTCATGAATGGCGCGCACCGTAGCCGCACGGCTGGGCCGGGCCCTGCCAATCGCGGCGACAGCGTCATCCGCGGCCTTTTCCAGCGCACCCGGATCGATGTAAGCCTCCGGCGGAACCCATGGATACATATTTTCATAATACATGCCCGTCATGCGATAACCGACGCTGACCCCCTCGTCATCATAAATCCATTCACCGAGAGTTCTCGCACCGTAATCGACAGCCAAAAGCCAGGGCATTTCCGGATGATCCCGAAAGACAGCGTAGCGTCCGCCATACTGATTGTACATATTGTCACACATCCACTGATATTTATCGTCTTCGGTGAAGCTGCCGCCGTCTTCCGATTTCAGAATAATCGGCTCGTCAAACTCGATGACCGCTCCCAATACCGGCTGCGCGAACGCTTCGCCGATCTCGTCGTACAATACCTTCTGTAACGGATCTAACTGGGCATAATAGCCTTCATACACGCCGTCCTGAAAGGCGCCATCCTGCCACGAACCGGATATTTCGCCCGGCGGCGCGGCGCTGACGGAAACAGAAAGACCGGCAAAACAAAGCACTGCCGCCAAAATAATACACAATCGTTTTTTCATACCAATCTCCTCCTCTCGTTTTTCTGCTTTGACAAGCCCGCATACGAATGGACAGGTTACAGACTACATTATATCGTAATTAAGCTTTCTCATCAATATGCGGCACGGCAAACGTGACGCCTGTCTGGCTTCCTTGCGGATATATCCGTCCCCGCCGAAAGACAATACCGCAATCCCTACTTCCCCTTGCTTTCTTCCTCGTTAAATGGTAAAATATCACCATTATCATAATCATACGGGAGGTATATCGTGAGTACAGGAACCATTGTCTTATTGTGTATATTAGCAGTTCTTATTATTGCTGTTGTCGTCCTTTATTTCCTCGGAAAAAAGGCGCAGAAAAAGCAGGCGCAGCAACAGGAGCAAATCGAAGCAAGTAAGCAGGCTGTGTCCATGCTGATCATTGATAAAAAACGAATGCGTATCAAAGAATCCGGACTGCCGCAATTTGTAATCGATCAGACGCCCAAATATCTGCGTCGTTCCAAACTTCCGATTGTAAAGGCAAAAGTGGGACCGCAGATCATGTCTCTTGTCTGCGACGAAAAGATATTTGACAGTGTACCGGTAAAAAAAGAAGTCAAGGCCATGGTAAGCGGTATCTATATCGTAAGCGTACGCGGCCTGCATGGAAAATCCCTTCCGGTGGAACAGCAAAAAAAGGGCTTTTTCAATCGGGCGCTGGAAAAAGCGCAGGAAAAGGCAGGCGCAAAACCGGTCAAATAAATGAAACCGCCAATGCAGAGAAGCGCGTAAATGCGCTTCTTTTTTATGAGGTATATTGTATGCATCCAAGCGGAAACCTTCTGACCATAAGAGAATACACCCCGGCGGACTGTTCCGAGATCACAAAGCTTTTTTATCAGACAGTCCATTCGATAAATGCGGCGGATTATACCAAAGAGCAAACAGACGTATGGGCGCCTGCTGCGCCAGACTCGGAAAAATGGAATCAATCGCTGCTGGCGCATTACAGTGTGGTGGCCGTGCGCGGCAAAACGATCGTCGGATTCGGCGATATAGATAAAAGCGGGTATCTGGACAGGCTCTATGTCCACAAAGACTACCAGCGACAGGGAATCCTTCTGACCAATTATATTATGGAAAAAATGATCGACTGCACTGTCTCCCGCTTCTGACCAGCGCTTCCCGCGTCGACGAGAACACAATCCCGTTATCCTGAATCTTTTTGAGGCTCATACTGATATTTCTGGGGTTTTCCGCAAAAGCTTTTTCATTCTTCCCAAGCCTTTTGGTATCCCACCCGAGTTCCGCAAACACAGCCAGAACGGTTTCATATGTATTTTTGTCGTTGAAGGAACCAAAATTATAGATGCCGCCCGGTAAATCCCACGCCTTCTCCAGATTTCGGACAGCTTCATTCACATCGGTTATCCCGCGCACATCCCAGACCGGGTAACGCAAAATGTCCGCAGTCTGCAGGCCGTTTCGCAATGTCCGAAAAAAGTCGCTGTGCTCCGACCTGCTGGCGCTTTCGGTATCGTACATCCATGACAGCCGCAGAACGACGCAATCCTGGCTCTGTTCCAGACATGCTTCCTCCGCCTTTTTCTTCTGCCTGCCGTACACAGTACAGGGGGCGACGCTTTCCTCCTCCGAATGCGGTCCATGCAGCGCACTCCCGAAATAGACCTGATCGGAACTGCAGAGCAGACATTTTGCATGAAACTCTGCCGAAGCCGCCGCCATATTCCTGCTTCCGTCCACATTGATTTTCCGGGAACGTTCCGGTTCTCTCTCGCACAACGCCGTATCGGAAACCGCGGCGCTGTGAATCACAATATCCGGCCTGTATTTTTGAAATGCCGCCCGCACGGTTTCCCGGTCGGTAATATCCAGCTCCGCATGGGACGGCGCGTATACATCATAGTCCGCGCTGTAATATTTTCTGATCCTGCCCCCGAAAAACCCGGAAGCTCCCGTTATCAGCAATCGTCTCATTATCTCCCCTCCTGCGTACCTGTTTATCTTGCACGGCTTCTATTTGCGTCTGGCGCAGACAGTCTGCGTATGTTATGATTGTATTATTGCATAATTGCGGCGGCAAAATCCCGTCTGCCATATTCCTGTACCACCTGAACATAAAACGGAGAGAAAAAATGA
>CATLGN010000242.1 GCA_949935685.1 uncultured Lachnospiraceae bacterium
GATTTTCTCCGATTCTGTACACAATAATTCCAAAAATATGTGGAAAGTGAGTACAGAGTATGGAGCACAATCAGATACGGACAAAAAAAGCAAGAAGTATGAAGACCATGGACGGCAATCAGGCCGCGGCTCTCGCGGCCTATGCCTACAGTGATGTGGCGGCCATTTATCCGATTACGCCGTCTTCTACGATGGCGGAATGGATGGACGAATGGGCGGCGCGGGGAGAGAACAATATGTTCGGCAGACCCGTAACGGTATCCACGATGCAGTCGGAAGCCGGCGCGGCCGGCGCCGTACACGGCTCTCTGACAGCCGGCGCGCTGACGTCTACGTTTACGGCCTCGCAGGGGCTTCTCCTGATGATTCCCAATTTATATAAAATTGCCGGGGAAGGGCTTCCCGGTGTTTTTCACGTGGCGGCCCGCAGCATTGCCACGCATGCGCTGTCGATTTTCGGCGATCATTCCGATGTCTATGCCTGCCGTCAGACCGGCGTGGCGATTCTGGCGACGAGCAGCGTACAGGAAGTGATGGATCTGGCGCCGGTGGCGCATATCGCGGCGCTGCAGGGCAGTACGCCGTTTCTGCACTTTTTCGACGGTTTCCGCACTTCGCATGAAGTACAAAAGATTGCCGTGTGGGACAGGGCGGATTACGAAGAATTGATGGATCGGAAAGCGCTGGCGGCATTTCGGGAGCGGGCGCTGAATCCGACGCATGGCAAACAGATGGGATCGGCGCAGAACCCGGATGTATTTTTCCAGTACCGGGAGGCGGCCAATCCGCGCTATGAGAAACTGCCGGGCATTGTGGAGGCATTGTTCCGAAAGATCACCGAAAAAACGGGCACGCCCTATGAGCTGTTTCAGTATTACGGCGATCCCGAGGCGGAACATGTGATCATTGCCATGGGAAGCGTCTGCCAGACGATTGAAGAGGTGGTGGATGTGGAGAACCGCAGCGGCCGCCGGTGCGGTCTGATCAAGGTGCGGCTCTATCGGCCGTTCAACCGGGAGCGTCTGCTGGAAGCCATTCCCAAAACTGTGGAAAAGATTACGGTGCTGGACCGCACCAAGGAGGCGGGCAGTATCGGGGAACCGCTGTATCTGGATGTCCTCGGTGCGCTGCGCGGCAGCTATTTTCAGGATATTCCCGTCTTTTCGGGCAGATACGGACTGGCCTCCAAAGATACGACACCGGCTCAAATCCATGCTGTCTTTGTCAATGAGACAAAAGAGCGGTTTACAATCGGTATTGAAGATGATGTGACGCATACCTCGCTTCCGATAACGGAATTTTCCGTTGCGCATAAGGATGTCGTATGCTGTAAATTCTGGGGACTGGGCGGCGACGGCACGGTGGGAGCGAATAAATCTTCCGTCAAGATCATCGGCGACAATACGGATTTGTACGCGCAGGCATACTTTGCCTATGATTCCAAAAAATCGCGGGGGCTTACCGTATCGCATCTGCGATTTGGGCCGGAACCGATCCGCTCGGCGTATCTGATTGGCCGCTCGGATTTTACCGCGTGTCATAACCATGTATATATGCATAAATTTCATATTGTGGAGGAGATCCGGGACGGTGGTGTCTTCCTGCTGAACTGCCCGTATGAGGGAGAAGCGCTGGAGCGTTTTCTGCCGGGACAGGTGAAACGGTATCTGGCGGAACATCATATTCGATTTTATGTGATCGACGGGATCCGCATCGGCAAAGAGATTGGGCTGAATAATAAGATCAATACGGTACTGCAGGCGGCCTTTTTTAAACTTTCCGGCATTATCTCACCGGAGCGGGCGCTGGAACTGATGAAAAATGCGGCAAAGAAAGCCTATGAACGCAAGGGCGATAAGATTGTCGCCATGAACTATCAGGCCATTGAACGCGGCATGCAGGAAGTCCGGGAGGTAGAGGTGAAAGCGGCGTGGAAGACGGCGGCCGACGAGCCGCTTGACGACGACTTGCTCCCGGACCGCCCGGAGGTGGAGCGTTTTATCTGTCGGATTCAGAAGCCGGTCAATGTACAGGAAGGCGACAAACTTCCGGTTTCCGCATTTGCGGACATTGCCGACGGCTCGGTTCCCTCCGGTACGGCCGCGCATGAGCGGCGGAATGTGGCGACAGAGATACCGGTCTGGAAACCGGAAAACTGTATTCAGTGTAACCGCTGTTCGTTTGTCTGCCCGCATGCGGTCATCCGCCCGGCCGTGATGGATGAGGCGGAAGCGGCCGGCGCGCCGCAGGGAATGCCGATGCTCTCCGTTACCGGCGCGCCGCAGTACCGGGTGTCAATGATTATCTCCGAGGAGGATTGTACCGGCTGCGGTTCCTGCGCCGCCGTCTGTCCCGGGAAACAGGGAGAGAAGGCGTTGGAGATGTGTCCGGTACACGAACATGCCGAGCGCCAGCAGTACTTTGACTATGGCAAATCGCTGCCGGAGAAAGAGGAGCTTGTAGAGAAATTCGGTATCGGCACTGTGAAAGGCAGTCAGTATAAAAAGCCGTATCTGGAATTTCACGGCGCCTGTGCGGGCTGCGGCGAGACGACATATCCCCGGCTGGTGACACAGCTTTTCGGGGAACGGATGTATATCGCCAATGCGACGGGCTGTTCCTCGATCTGGGGCAATTCCTATCCGACGACGCCCTATACGGTGAACGATAAGGGATATGGCCCGGCCTGGTCCAATTCCCTCTTCGAGGATGCGGCGGAGTTCGGTTACGGCATGTTATTGGCTGAGGAAACGATACGGGAACGGCTGCGGGGAAAAATCGAAACGCTTGCGCAGCAGACGACAGAAGAAAATCTGAAAAAGGCATGTCAGAGCTGGCTGGTTACGTATGATGATTTTTATGCAAACGGGCCCGCGGCGGAAGCGCTGATCGCGGCGCTTGCCGGAAGCCGGTGTAAGGCGGCGCCGGAACTGCTCTCGGTGCGGAATTTTTATTCCAAAAAGTCAAAATGGGTATTCGGCGGCGACGGATGGGCGTATGACATCGGCTTCGGCGGACTCGATCATGTGCTGGCCAGCAGGCGCAATATCAATGTGCTTGTTTTTGATACGGAGATCTATTCCAACACGGGCGGGCAGGCGTCCAAGGCGACGCCGCTCGGCGCGACTGCGCTCTTTGCGGCCGGCGGCAAACGGACACGGAAAAAGGACCTGGCGGGCATGGCCATCAGCTATGGCTATGTCTATGTGGCGCAGATCGCTATGGGGGCCGATTACAACCAGACGGTGAAGGCCATTCAGGAGGCGGCGCAGTACGACGGCCCATCCCTGATTATCGCCTATGCGCCCTGCATCAGCCACGGCATCCGGGCGGGTATGGGCAGTTCACAGCACGAGGAAGAACG
>CATLGN010000243.1 GCA_949935685.1 uncultured Lachnospiraceae bacterium
ACGTAAGAACCGGATTTCATATCGTTTGGTGAAACTGGATAAGGAGGAGCGTGTGATTGACCTGAACAAGCCACAGTTGTTGAAAGGCTTTAACGAAGCGACCAAAGGGAACGGGTATTACAAGGCACAAGTGCGCGATCTGCGGCCGCACGGAGATGGACGGCAATCTGGAATTCCGGTTTTGCTCCAAGTGTGAGGGCAATTATGAATATTGTCAGGATCACCTGTATACGCACGAACATGTGAGACGACATTGAAAATCAAAATCATGCGGGAGGCTGTATGGACAGAGAGGTTGCCTTCGGGCAGGCATTGGAACAGATCAGACAAAAAGCGAAAGAACAGCGGGGCGTAATCACGGAGGCGGAGATCCGGGAGGCGTTTGCCGGTTTTTCGCTGGACGGGTCGCAGTTCCGGATGATTTACGAGTATCTGGAAAAGAAAGGAATCGGTATCGGGGAGCCGGCGGATCATGACGCGGTCATGGATGATGCGGACAAAACGTATCTGGCGTCTTATCTGCGGGAACTGAAACGGTTGAAGCGGCCCGGAAAAAGAGAAAAAGAAACCGTTATCCTGTCTGCCATTGCGGGCGACAGGGCTGCGGGGGAGCGGCTGATCTCCTTTTTTCTGCCGGATGTGGCGGAAGTGGCGCGGCTGTATGCCGGGCAGGGAGCAGCGATGGCAGATCTGATCGGAGAAGGCAATGTGGCGCTTGTCACGGGCACGGAACTGCTTTACGGCGTGGGTGCGGATGATGCGGAGCAGGCGGAGGGAATGCTTGTCCGTATGATCATGGATGCCATGGAACAGTGCATCGCGGAACATACCCGGTCGGGGGATATTGGCAGGCAGGCGGCGCAGCGGGTCAATAAGGTCAGTGATGCGGCGCGGGAACTTTCGGAAGAACTGCGGCGGAAAGTAAGCGTGCGGGAATTGGAACAGGAATCGGGGATCAGCGCGGAAGAAATCCGGGAAGCGCTGCGGCTGAGCGGCAGCAAGATCGAAGAGATAGAAGAGACAGAGGATACAGATGGAAGCGGAGAACCGTGACTTTAAATATGTGATGCAGGATGTATCGCGTGTATACATCGGCGCAAAATATACGTACCGGGAAATGATGGACAGCGATGAAATCCCTTTTAAACTGAAAGCGATTCTGAGCCATTATATTCTGAAAGAAGTGGCGGAAGATACCACGCCGGAAAACCATATCTTTTATATCAGGGATACCGATCTCTCATATATGGTGTACCGGCAGCTCAGGGCCAGGTTTCAAATGGATTTCCCGGTCTTGTCCAGGAAGGGGACCTGGCAGTATCGTCGCGAATATTATACGATCGACGAAATCATCCGGCATACGGAATGGAAAGCAAAGCAGGATGAAATCGTCGTCGGAGAAATGGTGTTGACCAAGCTGCATATTATGATGATGAGCCTGTAATGCCTTGGGGCTATGTATCGGTTCCCACATCGTCCCATGCGGCCGATTCGTCATAGCCGATCAGCCAGTTCAGGGATCTGTGCCGTTCCTGTACGACGCCGCCGTCCATATCGGCGGGCATCGGAAACCGGTACATGCGTGCGTCCACGCAGGCCCAGTCCAGACAAAAGATCAGATCACAGGCATCCAGAAGTTCCGAAGCCGTCCGCGGCTTTGCTTTTGCCAGAATATCTTCGATATTCTGACAGTCTTTCAGAAGCCGTACGCTCTCCGGCACATCGCAGTAGTGCCGCGGGAAATCCAGCGTTTCCACAAGTCCGAGCGCCCACTCCATAACCCAGAGATTTTCATATTGCCAGGAGCCGTTCAGCCGTTCCTGCTGCGTGGAATCCGCATTGTGCAGATATTCCCATTCTTTTGGCGAGAAAAATGTTTCTCTTGTCTCATCGGTGCAGAATGTGTCGATTATGCTGCTTACAAAGCCGAGCGCTTCCGAGGGGGTCATATCTTCGGCCAGCAGACATTCCGAATAGAGGGATACGATCATCAGGGCGACGGCCCGCCGGGCGATCTCTTCGGGCGTCCGTACAGCCGCTTCTGCTTCCGATTCAATCACCGGATAAAATCCCGGCACATAGATACCGTACTGTTCGAAAATGTGCCGGCTGCGTTTTCGCCGGTCAAGCTGCTGCGCCGGTATATCCGGGTAAAGTTCATGCAGTTCCGGTCCCATTCTGGGAAGGTATGTTTCGAATGTACTTTCGCCTGTCTCCGATAAGAGCAGGCGCCGTGTGCCGTCGGGATCTGCGCAATAGACGGCGTCCGCATCGTTTTCCGTCTCGCCGGGAATGAGCATCACACCGTGCAGCAGCGGCAATGTGCGGATAAACATGTCTTCCACCGCAGCGCGTTTTTGCGGTATGTTTTCTGCGGGAAAGGTATAGTGAACGGTAATAAAACAGCCTGCGCGGCCAAGCTGGTAAAAGAGATTGGTGCGCACGCCGGTATGCGCCGTTTCCACTTTCATAAAGTGGCTGCGCGTGCGGTCGCGCTGGTCTTTTACATATGCTTTCGCGTCGTCATTGATCGTTTCACAGATAACGGCAGCGTTGACCGTTATATCGCCGTTGTGCAGCTGCAGCGTATTGCCGCTGCCCGATGCGGGATCGATGCCGAATGTGTCGCAGAGAATGTGCATAACGGGATCCAGCGCGTCCGGCAGGGCGAAAATAAAGATACTTTTTTCGTATTGCCGCGGTGGTTTCTTTTTCTGAAATAATGGTCTCATGATACGCTCCCCTCGTTCGTTTTATCATGTACAGTATAGCATTCGGCGTACGGCGGTTCAAGGGGAGGCGGGGATTTGACCACGATAAACGCACAAATGGACAAATCGTGGGCGTTTCATAAACCGAGCCGGACAGAAACGGAAAAGCCGTGCAATGTAATATATGCTTCCGTCGGAGGCGTCCTGTCCCGGCTATGCGCCGGGCTGCGGGCACAAGCGGTTCTAAGCGCAGCGGCAGCAGATACTGGCAGGCGTGCAACCGGCCTCTATGCGCCGTCCGGGCGCAAGTCGTCCTTTTCCGGACATCCCTGTCCGGAAATTGCGGGCCATGGCGCAGCGACAAGAACCGCTAATGCCCTTTGCAAGGCGCATAGCCGGGACAGGACGCCTCCGACGGAAATCCACTATTCTGTCACGGCTTTTTCGTTTCTGTCCTTCCGGCACATTGTGTCCACAGTTTGTTCATTTGTGCGTTTGGCGTGGGGGCTTGTGGATTCGCAAAGCGGTGGTTCTCAGCGTTTTCCCCATAATGTAATCAGAAACAATGTCGATAAGATACAGAGAAATCCCGCCAAATCGGTGCGGCTGAACGGTACATGGAGCCAGAAAGCGGAAAAGAGGGCGGCC
>CATLGN010000244.1 GCA_949935685.1 uncultured Lachnospiraceae bacterium
GACCCTACAAAAGATCCAAACAGTCCATATTATATACCTGTTGTTAAGTGTCCATATTGTTCATCATCTAATACGTCAAAGATATCGACGATGAGTAGGGTAGTATCGGCAGGCTTGTTTGGTTTTGGCAGTAAGAAGATAGGGAAACAGTGGCATTGTAATACGTGCAATTCAGATTTTTAATTATTATATTCCGTTTTCCTGTTTTGAGAGAAAAGCAGTATAAAAAAGACATTGATTGCGATGTCTTCCTTTAAGTTTCCACAACTTTGCTCTGGGAGAAATCTTTTGCATTGTTCTGTTCCTTCCCGTACAGTCGGTTAATATATAACAAACGGAAGAACGACATCACTCTTTTGGCTTATTTATTTCAGACTTCATTCCCAAACAGATATTCTTATCATTCCACAAAACATGAACAGGAGATAAGATTCCTGTATTTCACAATCCATCACAGATTGCCCTGTCATGCCAGGCAGTACCGAGCGCATATTCAATAAGCATCGTTTCATATAACTTATTGTGGAGGTTGTCGCTGCAGTGAGGGCTTATCTCAATCAGAGATCTGTCCCTGCGGATTCTTTGAGCGCCACGTTATTACGAACCTGATTATGTCACCATAACAGGAGAGTAGTGGTACATTGCCATTATGCAATCGTTGTACGCAGTTCCCGCATATTGCTCCAATTATTTATTTACCCTGTGTATTTCACATTCGATAATATGAAAACTCTGGTGTCCCAGAGAACACATATTATTGTCGGCAATTTCAAAACAAACAACAAACAGGGGATACATTTTTCCACCTACCGACGTTTTTTAATCCGGCCAATAATCCTGCTCCAAGCGCCATGCTTCCAAGCGAACCGAGTTTCGCAGTAACATGATCGATTATGGAAAGAAGACCGTTAAAGCCGTTCGCAGCGGCGGCCACGGCATCGGAATGAACGATATTACCCATAACCTTGGCGAATGTATTGCCAAGGCGGTTGAGGGAGCCTTCCCAGCTGTCGGCGGATTTCATGGCGGCTTCCATAGCCGAACCGCTGCCCTGCGCGTAATCCGTGAGCATTTTCTCATAAAGCGTCCAGTTTTCGAGCAGGGCGTCCAGTTGGATGCCCGTGTTTTTCCCGCCGGCCGCGCTTATGAGGCCTGCCCTGCGGGCGTCGGATTCATCCAAAGCGGCGTAGGCCTGCGACAGCTCCTGAAGAATCTGCATGGGGTCGCGGAGGGAGAGTACGCCGCCTTTGACTTCCCGCAGGGAAACGCCCAACGCCTGGCATGCCTGTTCATAGTTTCGCAGCGATTCGGCGTCAAGGATTTCGCCGTCTGCGGTTTCGCCTTCTGCCTGCCGGATATGAATAAGGATGCTGTCCCAGGCCCGGGCCGCGGCATCGCCGCCCTGCCTTGTAACGGCGATCATGGCGCCCATCGCGGCGGTCGTCTTTTCAAGAGCGACCCCGGAAGCGGCGGAGCGGGAGGCGGCAGCCGCGGCAGCCTGCGCCAGATCTTCCATGGATAAGGCATTGCGGCCTGCAATGCTGCTCTGGCCGTCCAGAACGGCGTTTAATGCCTGTGCGTTGCCTTTCAGTTTATAAGCCGCATCGACAGCGGTAAGATAATTATCTGCCAGTCCGGCGTCCATATCGCCGGCGGCCTGGGCCAGCATGCTTAATTCGGCCAAGTCTTCCGCGTTTTGATAACCGGCGCGGTACATCGACCGGACGCCGGCAAGGTAATCGGAGGCTTTTTTGCCGTATTTGCCGGCAGTGGCATAAGAAGATTTTTCCATGGCGGACAGGTCGGCTTTGCTTAACCGGTCTGTGGTTTTGCCGATCTGCGTCATGATGCGGTTCACATCTTTTAATTCCAAAGCGGCGTTTTTTATTTTGGACAGGAACGTGACGACGGCGCTTTGTGACAGCGCCTGGTTAAAGCTTTTAGCCGTCTGTGACATGCGGTCTTTGAGCGAAGCGCCCAGCCTCTGGAGGCCGTGGAGGGAATTTTCGGCTTCTTTTACGGTATCGTCAATCTCATGGCCGAGCGCCTGACCGGCCGATTCCCTCAGCCGGGCGGTATCAAGTTCGGCGGGGATTTGTATGGTATATTTTTTCAGTATTTTCCGGATTCTGGCGATGTCACTGCTGCCAATATCGCCGGAATCGAGAATGACTTTCAGCAGTACATGTAAATCGTTATTCATCGGTTTTTATTGCCCCTTTCATTTTGGAATTTGATTGTGCGTAATTTTTTACATACAAACAGCACTTTTATCAAAAGCGACAGAAGTGCTGTGTCTGTGTAAAATTATTGATGAAATGCGAAAGAGACTGGATTTCTCCAGTCCCTCTATTGCCCTTGCGGGTTTATATGCCTTGAAAATGTTTAAGGCAAATGACAAAGGTTATTTTACTTTTATATTCTTTATATTTTTCTTGATATAAGAAAAATCAGTTTGTAAATCATATATTTTCTTTGATTGATTCAAATGCATCAGCCTGGCACTGAAAATTTGATTTATTTTAAGTTTGCTACATCCGCTTTCTTCAAAGTCTTTTATCTTAACAATCATTTCACGCCGTTTATCAATAGGATTTGAATCTTTTTTAATAGAAGTTAATGGGATTACAATAAGAAGACTACCTAAATCTTTTAACACTAAACACCGGAAACAAATCGTCAAGGACTTTTTAATCAATTTCACAAAAAATTCACATTTTCAGTATCAGATAAAGCCCATTCCATGAATTTCATATGATTTTTCTTTGGCATTCGCATATAATACCAGTAGGCAAATCCCTACTTTCCATATTTCAGGAGGTGAAAGATATGTTAGCAAACGCTTTTGTTGACAACGCAAAGGTCATGGCCAAAGGGCAGGTCACAATCCCAAAAGATGTCCGTGAAGTGCTTGGTGTGGCAAGCGGAGACCGCATTTCTTTTATTGTGGAGGGCGGCACTGTCCGTATCGTTAATTCGGCTGTCTATGCCATGCAGATGCTCCAGGGGGAAATGGCAGGCGAAGCAGAACGGGCTGGTCTCACATCTGACGATGATGTTATGGCACTTGTAAAAGAATTGAGAAATGAGGACGAAAACGTATGAGGGTTCTGATTGATACGAATGTCCTCATATCTGCGGCATTGAGTGCAAACGGTGTTCCCTATCGGGCTTATGTAAAAGCAGCCTCTTATCCTAACCACGGATTGATCTGTGAGCAGAATGTGGACGAAATGAAACGGATATTCAATAAAAAATTCCCCAAACGTCTGGCGGCATTGGACAAATTTCTTTCAATAGCCTTACTGACGCTGGAATTAGTACCCATCCCGACAGACGAAAACACGTCGGAATCA